>USNJ01000327.1 GCA_900556055.1 uncultured Ruminococcus sp. | reverse complement strand
CGGATACGTCAAGGAAAATACCGATAAAAAAGCCTGACATCCGGAAAATGTCAGGCATATGGAATTATTGCGTTATCAGTTGGAGGATGCGAACTTGTCTACCTTGTATCTCTTGACAGCTGCATCATTCATTGTCAGCTCAACAGCTGCTGCCCATTCATCGACCATTGCGGTGAATTCTTCGGACTTCATCTCATAGAGAACGGAATTCTTGTTTGTATCGAAGTAGGTTTCGTCGCTGAAAAGATCGGTCTTGCGGACAACGTAGTAGATCTCGTCGTCCTCGATGATCCTGAATTCATTGTCGCCGTAGCTGTTGAATACAGTATCATTGAACTTTACGGAAGGAGAGTTTGAGCCCTTTTTGATGACGGTTTCGTGGCTTGCAGGCTCTGTGCTTCCCTCGGGATCGCTTTCGGAAGAGTCTTCCGCAGCCGTTTCGGAAGTTTCGGCTGTTGTTTCCTCGGCTGTTTCCTCAGTTTCGGATACTTCGGTCTCAGCTGCTGTTTCTTCGGTCTCCTCGGAGTCTGTTTCTTCTGTTTCTGCTTCGGTCTCCTCGGTTTCCTCAGGCTCTGTTTCATCGCCGCTGTTTACGGATTCCTCTTCTTCGGGGGATTCGGCATTCTGATTTCCCTCGGAAACGGTCATTTCGGACTCGGGGAGAGTAATGGTGTTGCCCTCTGCGTCCTCAAAGCCGATGATCTGTCCCTGAACGTCGGGTTCATCTTCATCAACGGTCACCTTGTTCTGACCTGTATAATCCTTCCAGTAAGCGTCATATTCCTCAACGAGAGCGTCGAAATCCTCGCCGTCCTCGGCACGCTGGAGATATTCCTCAGCCATCTTCATTACATCTGCCTTGCCGTCGGATTTGAGCAGGTTTCCGTCAGCGTCCTTGAGGTTCAGGGCGATGTAGTTCACTCTTGCGTAATTATCGGTCATATACTGCTTTATTTCGTCGTCGGAAACGGGTGTGATGCCGTCCTCGCCGTAATATTTCAGGAAGATCTCATCGTTCTTCATGGAATTTGTATAGCAGTCACGGTAGGAGTCCTCGCTGATTCCGTAGCCTTCCATCATGGTGCCGTAAACGGGCCACATCTGGTTGATGATATAATCGACAGTGTTCTTATCATCATCGGAAAGCTCCATGCCAAGCTCCGTGAACTTGTTTTCAACGGCGATATACTTCCTGAGATCCTCCTTGGTCTGCTCGAGGATCCATTCTCTTGAAGGCTTTTCGTCGATCGTGATGTTCAGCACATCGGTATCCGTATCGGTCATATGATCCATGGCGGCATAATATTCGTTGAGAAGATTGTAGATGTAGATACCCGCTCTCAGCTCGGTATCGCCTGATCTTGCTGCCCATTTTGTGTCTGCGCCGCAGCTGCTGAGAGATACTGCACAGGCAACAGCCGCAGCTCCCGCAAGGAGTCTTTTAGCATTGTATGACATTTTATAAATTACCTCCGAAATGTTGATATAATAAAGCAACGGAAAAGCTCCGTTAATGCTTCATTATATCACATAAAAATCATATTGTCCAGTGATTTTGCGGTATTTCATATGATTTTCACAAACGAAGGCGGATAATACGGCGGTTTTGCGGTATTTCGACGGATAGTTTTCCTGTAATAGGACAAATTATCCGCCGCATAGACTGCTGTAAAGGGAGTGATATCATGCTGACCGAGCTTCTGGCAGGTGTTTTTTCAAACATACTTTATTTTGCGCTGCATATTGACAGCGGAAAGGTGTTTCCGAAGCCGCTTTCCGCCGCTGAGGAGGCAGAGTGCTTCCGCCGTATGAAGGAGGGCGATATCTCCGCAAAAAACAAGCTTATCGAGCATAATCTGAGGCTTGTTGCGCACATTATAAAGAAATATTACTCGGTATCCGCAGACCAGGACGATCTTATTTCGATCGGTACGATAGGTCTGATAAAGGCGGTTTCAACGTTCGACTGTGATAAAAACATAAGGTTTGCGACCTATGCATCGAGG
>USNJ01000326.1 GCA_900556055.1 uncultured Ruminococcus sp. | reverse complement strand
GGTTTCAGCCAAAAACGCTATTCTTCAGGATATATGCAGGCGGCTGAAGGTCCGTCTTATCGAAACATTCAGTGCATGGAACAATGAAATGGCAGAGAAAACCGCTGAAAGCTGTCTTGAACTCACAGGCTCTTTTGACGGCAGCCGCATTTTAAAAGCACTTAATCCGTATGATTATGAGGTGCATAATTTCCTTGCATATGCGCTCATGGTAAGAGAGCTTGGCATCGGCGAACCGATCGAAGGAAAGTATATTTCAAGAAATCTGATAAATCTGGATTCATATCAGCACTGGTTCAGAAATTCCGGAAACAGACCCGATTTTATGCTTGTTGAGATACCTGCCGAGGAAAATGTGAGGGATGATTCGCCGATAAAGATCAGAATAAAAATAATCGAGTGCAAAATGGGTTATCACATTGATACTGAAAAGGCTATGCTTCAGGTAAGAAGCGGAACAGATGCCCTGAGCAGCTGCTGGTCGCCTGACAACACAAGTATAAGCAGACGCTACTGGTTTACACAGCTTTACAGAGCCATAGCATTTTCAAAGCTTGGCATAAACAGCAATGATGACGGCTTTGAAAGGGCAGATGCAAAGATATTCAGCATACTGTACGGAAAATTCAGCATTGAATGGTCAGGCGAAATATATGCATATGATCTGACTGATAAAAGCGATGTTTCCGATACGAATGAGGTTGAAGGAAATGATGTTGTTCCGTATATCACGATCCATCATTCGGGACAGCTTTATGTTCAGAAAAAGCTTCTTCCCGATGAATTCGGCGGAGAAATGCTTGAATACAGTGAGCCTCCCGAGGAGAATGAAGCTCATGATGACATTACGGTATCGGATCACAGCGATGATTATTTTGAAAATTACGATAATGAATCGGCAGAAGAGATCACAGCGGAGGTGAATAAAACGGAAACATTTGAAATCAAAGAGGATATTCATGAAAGCATTCCCGATGATAAGACAGAGCGGAACTGCGCCGTTGAAATTGCGGATAAAAATGCAGAGAGATCCGTTTCGGATGTCAGGATACTGCTCGGAAGCGATCTGCGGACAGGAGAAAAATATTACTGGGAATTCGGAAACAGGGAGCTTAATAACCGCCATCTTCTCATAAACGGAAACTCAGGCTTTGGCAAGACATACTGCATACAGGGACTGCTCATGGAATCTGCGATGCAGGGAATATCGTCGGTAGTTTTTGACTACACAAGCGGTTTTACGAACACAAAGCTTGATCCTGTATTTAAAAATGCGCTGGGGGACAGGATAAAACAGAGATTTATACGTGTTGACAAGATCCCCGTAAATCCGTTTATCAAGCAGGAGATAAGTATTGATGATGAGATGTTCGTTCCCGAAAACAATGTTGATGTTGCAAGCAAGATCTCCGAGATCTTTTCTACTGTGTATTCTCTCGGGGATCAGCAGAAAAGTGCTGTTTATTCCGCTGTTCTGAATGGCCTCGGCAAATACGGGGACAGAATGAATTTCAGGATCATGGCAGATGAGCTTGAAGAGATCGGAACGTCATATGCAAAAACCGTTCTCAGCAAGATACAGGCATTTACCGATATAGATCCGTTTGCTTTTGATGAAAAATTCAGCTGGGGAGATATCAGGGATTCTGAGGGAATGGTGTATATAATCCAGCTTGCAGGCTATGAGCGTGATGTCCAGACGCTTATGACAGAGCTTCTTTTGTGGGATATATGGAGTTACAGCGTGAAAAACGGCGATGAATCAAAGCCGCTGATACTTGTCCTTGATGAAGCGCAGAATCTTAGCCACGGCGATAAATCCCCGAGTGCAAAAATACTTACAGAGGGAAGAAAGTTTGGCATTTCGGGATGGTATGCAACACAGTTCATGAAGCCGCAGCTGTCAGATGATGAGATACAGCGTTTGCAGCAGGCAGGTCAGAAGCTGTATTTCTGTCCGCCCGATGACGGAGTGATGACAGTAGCGAAGAACATCGACATAAATCCGC
>USNJ01000325.1 GCA_900556055.1 uncultured Ruminococcus sp. | reverse complement strand
TCATGCTGCATTTTTCGTCCATGATTATCGGATAAGCAGTCTCATTCATAACAGGCTGCGTAGCCGAACACAGAACGACCGCCGCACCGCATATCCGAGAAAGAAAATTCACAGCCATGTTGAACATATTAACGCACTTTATCGGCACGGACTGCACCTCATCAACGATAATGACCGCACGACTCAGCCTGTGCATACGCCTTACCGCCGAGCTTCCCGCCAGAAAAAGTGAATTAAGGAACTGCACCATCGTGATTGCAAGCGACGGCAGATCCCACCGCTCAGTGTGCAGTTCATATGCCGCCAGTTCTTCCGCATTATTTTCCTTGTCAAGCATATCCGCAAGCGCATTTGAGTGATGCTCGATGAAATTTTCTTCCCCTGCGACTGAGCGCATATCCATGCTGTTCTGCTCAAGTATAGACATAAACGGAGCCGTGTAAACTATACGCTCCATGCCATGACGAATGCAGTATTCTATCGCAAATCTAAGCGAAGAAAGCGTCTTTCCGCCGCCCGTCGGAACTACCATGCGGCAGACATGAACATCATTTTCCGCAAAAGCCGCACATCTGTCGGATATATCCCTTCTGCGCAGAGAGATCTTGTCCGTCCTTCCGGAAAATTTTGCAAGCTTATCATCCATGCGTCCGCGCATTTCTTCCCACAGTTCATTGGATGCAGCCTTTTCCGATGTCTCCCTTCCTGCCATAAAATCAGCCGTGTCCACCCTGTCCGCATCTATCAGAACCGACTCCAGCATACGCTCCAGAAGTCCGAGATAAAATGAAAAATCTGTATTATCGCTTGATATCCCGCGTATTTTTTCACGCAGTGTCCTGTATTCATCAGCCGCCTTTTCAAGCAGATCTTTCAGATATTCACGGCCGAACAGCTCATCAGTGTTTTTCCGCACCTCATTGTAATTGTCCGTTTTATCGGTCCTTACAGTAAAATAGTCATTGCCCTCATCATCTACCCAGTCATGCAGACCATGATGTGAAACGATCGTCCTGCCAATAAGCCGTGAAACATTGTGAAGCCGCTTGGGATCGATCTCATCAGCCATCTCAGAAATATATTTTGCACCCGCATAACTGTGATCGATCTCACCGCGCCTTGCGTTTGACCTCTCATTTATGTAATCATCAAAGCTGACGCACAGCTTGCCGATGTCATGCAGAAATCCCTGAAGCCTGCCAATGTTTTCAGCCCCGAATGACGAAGCATATCCCGCCGCAAGTTCAGACGTGCTTGTGCAGTGTTCATAAACCGTTTGTTTACGCCGCTTATCCTCCGAAATATGTGCAGTAAAAACCATGTTGCGCCTCCTCTTTATATTATTGTAACATATCTGCTGTATCATTTTCGGGACAATCGAATCCTGAATATAACAAAAATCCCAACGAATTATCGGTTATATTGACGAATATTCGTATTTTATATATAATATGCAGCCTGCCTATGATGTATCGTTATATCGCAAAATGTTTTGGCATAATTACCAATTAGCAGTACCCGTCAAGCCCTCACCGACCATAAAAAACAGCCCTCCGCTGATGTTTTTCGGCGGAGGGGATTGATTTTTGTGGACGCAGGATGGTTTGACGGGTACGCTTTTTCACTATTGCTATTTCGTCCATTTTACCCTCCTGCTAATTTAGTTCATCAGACCTTTTTAGTGTCTCATTTACTCCAATTGGAGTTAGTTGGATGCTTTATTTTATTTTAGCATTTGGCTTATTTATGGGTAAAGGCGGGGGTGGGTTTGACGGGTACTTTAAAGATGATAGTTTTGCTACCCTATAAAATTACACTACTCTCAAACAAGGCGGCTGTCGATTTTACGATGAGTAAGGTTTTGCTACCCTATAAAATTACACTACTCTCAAACATACAAGTAAATTATACAAAATCGTAATGTGTTTTGCTACCCTATAAAATTACACTACTCTCAAACCCGTGCTATAATGCAAGTACAGTCAAACAGTTTTGCTTCCCTATAAAATTACACTACTCTCAAACGCGATAACCGTCTTGCGACTGC
>USNJ01000324.1 GCA_900556055.1 uncultured Ruminococcus sp. | reverse complement strand
TTCGGCGGGACGGTAACGGCGCTGTACGTCAATATCGAGAAGTCGGCAACGCATATCGCGGGGCTTCCGGTGGCGGTGAATATCGGGTGTCATGTGACAAGGCACGCGGAGGCAACAATTTAAATCAATTCCTAATCAGTATGCTGTTACAATATAAAATAACGATAAACATTTGGGAACCTCTAAAAACCGGGACACGAGCAGATTTCGTACATGACTTATATCAGATGCTAGGCACCAAACCGCAGTAATACTGTATGTATTTCAAGGTTTGGTAACGACGCAGATGATATAAGTCATAGAAATCTGCCGTGAAGGAGGTTTTTAGAGGTGACCTACGGTAAATCTTATACCATATGTGTATTTCCCTTGACTTTATTTACATTTTGTGATATAATTGGTTTGCGTTATTATGTCGAATTTATGGTAATTTTACGAGGTTGTAGAATGAAAAGAATAAAACTAACTGCGCTGCCGTGTATATGCGCCGATGTTTTTGACGGTACTGACATAATCAGACCAGGAGGAGAAGCGCTGAATTTTGCCGCCCATGCATCTCGTTTTGATGAGATGGACGTTACGCTGCTTGGAATTGTCGGAAAAGATAAATATGCAGAAGCGATAATGGATTCAATATCAAAGCTTGATATTGATAAAAACCATATACGCATTGATGAAAGGTATCAGACTGCAAATAATATGACTTACCTTACAGAATCGGGCGATAGGTATTATAAAGATGATTCATGGAACGGAGAAATTCTCGATAACATCGTACTGAATGATAATGAAATCAAAATCTTATCAAGGTCCGATGTAGTCTTTGTTCATTTCTGGGCTTCGTGTTTTTCGCAAGTAGTTGAACTGAAGGAAACTCTTGGCTTTAAGCTTGCGGTAGATTTTGATGTATATAGAGATTTTGCAGATATGGAACGATTTGCTCCGCATGTTGATTTCTTTATGATAAGCGGCTCGGAAGAACTCCTGCCGAGGTTTAAAGAATTATCGAATAAATACCGTTGCCTGTTCAACGTGTCACTTGCAGAACGTGGAAGCGTTACATACTTTAATGGACAGGAATTCAAAGTGCAAGCTGTGAAAGTTGAAAGCATAATTGACACGACCGGTTGTGGTGACAGCTATCACGCCGGATTTGTCTGCTCATATATGCTCGAAAATAATATTGAAAAGGCTATGAATGTCGGTTCTGAAATTGCAGCAGAAACCTTAAAACATTACGGTGGATTCTGAATAATCAGAAACACAACTTCCAGTTTTCAAAGATAACCACAGCTACAAAACCAGCATTTCCTCCGACAAATCAGATGATCATATGCTGCCCCTGAAAGGAGCGTTCCTATGGACAATTCCAAGAAACGAAGTCCCTGGCGAATCGCCAATGCCACCGTTTTGCTGCTGCATCTTGCGTTTCCGGTATGGCTGGTTGCCTGGATGTACACACCCGCCATTTCCAGCATTCTGCTTCCGGTGATGATGATCTGCGGACTGCTGCCCGGGGTGTGCAGCAAGCTGGTCAAAAAGTTTCAGAAGGGGAAGGGGTTGCTGATCACATCCAGGGTGCTGGCAGTTTTCGCCATTGCAGCATTCTATACGCCCCTGGTGGTGCTGCGGAGCGCCAAGGAGGTTCAGTTGCTGTACCCCCTCAAGCGCTTTCTGTATACATATGGTGTGTATGGAGATAGAAGCGGCATATATGAAGCTCTGCTGCCGGAGCAGCTTCCGGATGCCTGCACAGGGTATCGATTCCGCACCCAGGGCAGCTTGATCGCCCAGGATTATCACGCTTCCTCCTATCTGACCTTTTACACAGACGTTGCCACTTTGGATACTTACGCTGCCTATTACGACAGCATGGACTGCGAACGGATCCAGTATGCTCCGGCAGGGGAAACGGATGAAGAACAGTTTCCCTACCTGTCCTGGTTTTGCAACCAGATGAAGCTGGACCAGAACTTGCCGGAGCATTCGGAACAGATGACGCTGTATTGGTTCGATAGCTACTACCCGAAGGGCGTCCTGCTGGATTATGA
>USNJ01000323.1 GCA_900556055.1 uncultured Ruminococcus sp. | reverse complement strand
TGGCAGCGGACTTGTCCGCAGTCTTGGTGACTTCCGGCTTGGTCTTGCCGTCACCGATCTCAACACCCTTGTCCTTGCCCTCAACCGTATTAACGATTCCCTCAACATTTTTGCGGAGAGTTTCAGCCATATCAATAGCCTGTTCGGGAGTATCGGTTATGAGGACCGTAACCATTTCCTCACCGCCTATTCGGAAACAATTGCTTGCACCCTCCTTTGCAATATCCTTTATGGCATCGGCTGTACTTTGGAGAATAATATCACCTGCCGTGTGTCCGTATGTATCATTTACATTCTTAAAATGGTCAATATCACTCATAAGGATATTTACGCTCTTGCCCTCTGACATCGCCTTGACTACGGTATTCACAAGGTATTCGTCAAGTCCCTGCCGATTATACATCTGTGTCAGACGGTCGGTAATTCTGCCTTGATGCTCGTATTCCTCTAAAAGTCCAAGCTGCATACCGCCCACAAGAGAGCCGCCCTTTGCAAACACTCGGTCAATATCGAATTTGCACTCATTATCTCTGTTTTCCGTTACAACAACACCCAGCGATCTGCCGTTTTCCGCAACAAGAGGGATATATGTCTTATCTCCGTTCTCGCTTATTTCCTGACTGTCGAAAACATCTTTAAGGACCTTGTTTTCCTCGCTTGTCTGCCAGCTTCGTCCCTCGTCCTCGGAGAAAAACTTCTTGCTCGCACTGTCCATACAATAAAAGACCGCATTTTCGCTTCCTGTAATATGCTTTGCAACGCTTTCGGTTTCCATCATCACTTCTTCAACGGTCTGACATTCCGTGAGAGCTGCAATAAAACGGTTGATAACATTGATTTCGTTTCTGAATTCAATGTCATTGTTTTTCAGCTCGCTAACTTCCTCACGGAGAGATACATTTTCTTTTTCAAGAAATTCAAGCCTGCTTAAAATCTCGTTAAGGTCGATTTCTCTGTTTTCTGCCATAGCCTTTTGCCTCCTCCGTTATATAAGGTAGCTGTCGAGATCCTGTGCATAGCTGTCCGCACTGTCAATAGCTTTTTGGAGCGTTTCAACCGTTTCTGCGAAAAGGTCAAAATCACGCCTTGTGATTATCGTCCACTGTGCATCTGTGCCGAACTCCTCACGTTCCTCATCAAGGGTGGGATATGCACCGTCCGAATCGGCAAAATACTTCTCAAAGAAGTCCTTGCTGTGCTGTTTTCCGTCTGTGCCGTATATGTTTATAACTGCTGTTTCAAGGGTTTCACGAATCAGAACTCTCATTCTTTTTATCCTCCTGTATCGGTTTTTCTCTGCTTGCCTTGAATTTCGCCTGCTGTTCCTTAAAATCCATTTCGCTTTTGGCGTATGATTTCAGCTCGCTTAACTTCTGGAGCATACGGTTTCCGTTCTTTTTAAGCGAATACTGCTCCTCAATCATTCGCCGTGCATAATCACGGTCGCCCTCGGCAATTTTAGCCATTTCCGAATCGGGAACGATAATGCAGTCACCCTTTTTCTGTATAAGCTTTGACCTTGACCATTCCATAACCGTGGTCCAGACATTGTTATAGTCAAAAGGAATCCTGCGAAATTTATCGTTATCAAGGAGTATCTTCCTGCCTTTGGCAGAATCATAGAGATACACATATTTCTTTCCGCAGAAGGTTACTTCAATAACGGTTTTATCCGCCGTTTCGTTTTCGGAAATAAACCTGTCCATTGCAGTGTTGATTAAAACCTCATCATCAAGCTGTTCTTCCTTTCCCACATCGGCAAGGCAGATTTCCTTTGTGACATCGTACTTGTCATCAATGATAATTTGCTTATCAAGGTATTTCGTAGTTCCGTAATCGAACCAGTTCACATCGTCACCGCAGATTTTCCTCTTGCGTGAAATTGCGGAAACAGTTATTTTCAGCTTGTTATTCAGAACATACTCGTCATATTTCCTTGAAAAATTTTCATCAAAGGGTATGCTCTCCGCCTTTGCGTAGGTTATAAATTCCACCGAATACGGCTTGCTGTAAATCTGCTGAATGTAATAGGTATTTTTCAGATTTACAAGGA
>USNJ01000322.1 GCA_900556055.1 uncultured Ruminococcus sp. | reverse complement strand
TGTTTCCGCATCCTGTGCCTTCTGCACCCGTGTCAGAACAAGCTGACTTTCACGCACCTCACAGGAAAGGACATAATAGCCATCCTGATGGTAATCCTCCAGTACATTTTGCTCCGGATCCACAATATAAATGTGGTCCATCGGTTCCACCGTAATTCCGGAGGCATCGGTGATAAGATCCCCGGATGCTGCGGTTCCATACACAAGATCTTCCCCCAGAAAGCCAAGCGGTATCGCACTCATTTCCTTTTTTACATCGGGATCATCATCAGTTGACTGCTTTATTTCCGCATATTCAGCCCATTTCTTCTGAATAAATCCGCTTATTTCGGATATTTCGGGCATAATGTTAAGAAGTGCGTCAAGATGTGCTTCGATAGGCTCTTTGTACTGCTGATATTTATTTATGGCATGCAGAACATGAAGATAATATATCTCCCCGCCTCTGCACATATATGTATACTGATTAAATGAAAATTCCCTGTCAAAATCATTATTGGCATCGCCAAGCTTTGCATTGCTGCGGAATTTCTGAGTTCCGAGCGATTCGGGAAACAGCACCTCAGGACATATCGGCAGAAGATTTTTCGTGAACCATGACCTTCCCGCATTTTCAACGCTGAATCCGTAAAGGATATTCTGTACAACGGACAGGCACTTATCCTTGTCAATATTGCTTCCTTCGTTGTCGATATGTTTCTTTAACATTTCGATACAGCTATTATAAGCATCCTTATCACACGCCGCCTTTGTATCCATCCTGCTGTTTGCAAAGAAAATAAAGCGCTTCAGCCCCATATTTGATACAGGCATATAGCTTATAACATGGTCATATATCATTTCATTTACAGGAAACATATCCGTCAGAATATATGTATGCGAGCCATCGGTTATTTTTTTATGCGCATTCGCCACACATAAAAATTCTATCAGATATTCATACGGAGTTTCCGCAGGCTTCATTCTGTGTCCGAACAGCAGGCTCTGCGGCGAATAACTTTTTACGTTTTTCTCCAAAATGCCTCTGGGAAAAAAATCATTTATCACGGTTTGTCACCTCAGTTAAAATACAGTTTGTTTTCATCTGTTTCCATATCAATATATTGCGGTTCGCCGGTACGGTTCAGCATGACCCTGAATGTCCCTGAATTATCTCTGCCATACTCCAGAAGTATCGCTTTCAGATTTGATATTCCGTGTGTAAGCGAAGGATTTGCTGATGTAGATATCGAACCGTCAGCGATCTGCTGAAAATATATGAGCAGCGGAAGAGAAAGTCTGTAATTCTTTTTATCGCATATCCTGAGATAAATGTCACACCTGCTTATGCTCTCCTCAAACGTGTTTCCGACAGGCACTGTAACGACCTGTATATCATCTTTTTTTATTTTTCCGTTTATTATCAGTACCTGCTGAAAAACATTGTCACTGCGGCGCACAGTCAGAGGTATGGCATCTGCATTCTTTGCCGCAGTTCCCGTTGCCTCCGTGTATAAGGCATCAACAATAGCCTTTTGTATCGTCTTTTTTACTTTGACGGACGATCCGCCGTCCAGAAGATGTACATAATCGCTGAAACCCTTTCCGAAAAGTTCATCGAAGAGCCGCTTTTTATCACCCTGACCCATTACAATATTGAAACGTCTGAGTGCCTTTCTGTACAAAGCATCTTTCTCACTGTAACGTGATTTTCCGTCATCCGTGAACATATGCCGCCTTGTGAATATCCTGTGCTGTTCCTCGATAAGTCCCCTTACTTCACTCGGTATGCTGCTGAAATCACCTGTAACAAACATTTTGTAATCATCACCCGATGCTGCGGAATCAAGCCTCAGCTCATTTGCATATGCAATGCCTCTTATCTGCATGGCTTCCTCGGATCTTTCCAGTCCGTTATAACCGAAAAACAAATTCGGGAACATATATCTGAATTTTTCATTATCAGTCACTGCGCCTGTCATTTTCCCGCATTTCAGATTTCCCGTAACAGCATAGCTTATCTGCGAAAGCATCTGCCTTACAGTCATACGCTTGTCGCTTTCGTAAAGAAACCGATA
>USNJ01000321.1 GCA_900556055.1 uncultured Ruminococcus sp. | reverse complement strand
TGAAAGCGAGTGCGACAGGAAGATAACAGGCGCAGTTTCATTTATCGAACCGCTTATAATCGGCGTTCTTGCGGTCATTACGGGCATAATCCTGCTGACGGTCATGCTGCCGCTTGCGCAGATGATGACGGCTGTCGGATAAGCATTGGGAGACAGGCATAACATGAAAAAGAGATCAATAAGCAGAATAACGCTGTTTTCGGCGGTGCTGTTTGCTGTGCTTCTCGTCTGGCTGACGCTTTCGCTGACAAGGACAGAAGCGGCACTCAGGGACAACAGAAAAAATTACATATACAGCTCAGTCATGAACGGTGCAGCGCTGTGCTATTCGATCGAGGGGGAATATCCTCCCGATATACAATATCTTGAGGATAATTACGGCGTAAGGTATGATCCTGATGAATATATAGTGCATTACAGCTATTTTGGCGCAAATATCCGTCCATCGGTGACGGTTACGGAAAAAGGCTGATGAAAGGGGGCGGCATATCATGAACAAGGCTGAGATAAAGCGGACGGCTGAGAGCGCAGGCTCCGTATCTGTCACGATACTTTCGGCGGTTTTTGCGGTATGCTGCCTTGCTATTGCGGTATCAGCGGCATCGGCATATACAAGAACAGCAGAAAATTACAGCAATACATTCAGCGCATCGGCTGCTGTTAAGTATGTTACAAACAAGATACGTGCGGCTGAAAGCATTGAGATAATTGATGAAAGCACGCTCCTTCTGTCAAACAGCGGATATAAAACGCTTATTTTTTCAGACAGCGGTGAGATATGCGAAAGGGTTTTTCCCGAGAATGCGGATATTGTAAAGGGCGGCGGTGAGACGGTTTTCAGAACTGACGGACTTACAATGCACCCAACGGAAAACGGACTTTACATCACAGCGGAAAACGGCGGGGAGAAATTTTCGGCATACTGCCGCACTGAGAACGGGGGCGGCGCATATGAAGGATAACGCAAAGGGAAGTGCATTCACGCTTTTTTTCATTGAAATGGCGGTCATGATAGTGTTCTTCGGGCTTTCGGCTGCGGTCGTGATGCGTGTTTTTGCGGCATCATCGGTCATGACATCGGAAAGTGAGCGGAGTGAGAGGATTTCGTTCTGCGCACAGTCGGCGGCGGAGATATTTTCGGGCTGCGGGGATATAGAATATACGTCGCAGATACTTTTCAGCGCATATGATGATAAGATACCCGTAGATGAAAACTGCGCATATTCGCCCGATGATCCGAAAATGTATGTCAGCATGACGGAAACCGATGAGGAATATCCTGCGGGAGTCCTGAAAACGATGAAGATCACATTCACCGATGTTAGCGGGAAGTGCCTGTACGAGATGACATCGGGTGTGTATCTCCGCGGAAGGGAGGACGGCGGCAATGGATAGCAGAAGAAAGCCGCATCTCAGGCGGATGGGCGGCACGGGATATCTTACGCTTATGACGGTTTTCGTTATGGTCTGCATGGCGGTATTTGCGGCACTGACGTTTTCGGCGGCATCCTCGGAGAAGAAATTCAGCGTGAAAAATGCGGAATTCACAAAAAAATATTATGCTGCCGATCTAGAAGCAAGGCGGACTCTTGCCGAAGTTGATGGGATAGCTGCGAAGTATACCGACAAGACGGATTTTATGCTTGCCGAGGAGCTTGACAGTCTTGAAAACATTACGTATTCGCAGTCTGCTGACGGACTGACAGTCAGCTGGACAACGCCCGTCAGCGGTTCAAGAATGATATATTCCGAAGTTTTGTACAGCGGCGGAAATTATGAGATAAAGCAGTGGCGCAGCGTTTCGGAAAATGCGGCAGATGATAAACCCCTTAATGTATGGAACGGGGAATAAATCTAATGGCTTTTATTATAACGGGGAGATTGGATAAATATGAATATAAAGGAAATTCTTGCGGACGCAGTAAAAAAGAACGCTTCTGATGTTTTCATCATCTCGGGTGCGGCGCTTGCATACAAGATCTCGGGAAGAGTGGCAACGGTCAGCAATGACATACTTATGCCGGATGATACGAGATCTGCTGTTCTTGAGATATTCAG
>USNJ01000320.1 GCA_900556055.1 uncultured Ruminococcus sp. | reverse complement strand
AGGCTCGCTTTCCTGTTCTTTAGGCTGTTCGTTTACGGCTTCTTCCACAAGGCTGACAGGAACACAATTCTCAGGAGAAACAGCTTTTTCGTCAGCAGGAACATACATATCATGAACAGGTTCTTTAATTTCTTCGTGATGTATATCATCATCTGACTTCTGAACAGTTTCCTCTTTTTTTTCGGTATAAACAGGTTCATTTATCGTCTGAACAGGCACTGGGATATCAGGAACTTCGGAAACGGGCTGCTGTTCTTTCTTTGTAACGCTCACCTTTACCGGCACTGCAGCTTCCTTTGGAACAGATGGCTCAGAGAAAACATACTGCTCCGGCGGAGGCGGCTGAACAGGTGCTGTATAGTCAATCTTCGGGCGCGTGGGGATATTCATATCCGCAGGGACATTTCCCGCAAGAAGTGCATTTTTTATTGCAAAATAAACTGTATTGTAGATTATTTCATCGTTTGAAAACCTGACTTCGATTTTTGCGGGATGAACATTTACATCTACAATATTCGGCGGAACTGTCACCATCAGGACGCATGCAGGAAATTTTCCTTCCATGATCGAATTGGTATATGCGTCCTCAAGTGCTCTCGTACAGGTATATGAACGCACATATCTTCCATTGATAAAAAAGTTCTGGAACGAACGCTTTGCACGTCCGAACAGCGGCTTGATTGTATATCCCGCAACATGTATGCCGTTAAGCTCATAATCAACAGGCAGCATTGCCGCAGCAAACTGCTTTCCGAAAATCGTATACACGGACGAATATATATTTCCGTCACCCGATGTAAAAAGTTCGGGCTTATTGTCTCTTATAAATTTAAACGAAATATTCGGGTGAGAAAGTGCAACTTTTTCAATAATATTTGCAATAGCATTTCCCTCTGAAACGTCTTTTTTCAGGAACTTCAGACGTGCCGGAACATTATAGAAAATGTCCCTTACAACAATAGTTGTTCCGTCTGCGCAGCCTGTTTTCTCGTACAGCTTTTCTTCTGTTCCTTCGATCACATAGTGCGTGCCGTACTGTTCATCGGGAGTTTTAGTGTAGACCTCAACTTTGGAGCAGGCAGCAATAGATGCAAGTGCCTCGCCTCTGAATCCGAGAGTAAATATCCTGTCGAGATCTTCCTTTGTTTTCAGTTTGCTTGTCGCATGGCGCAGAAATGCTTTCGGAACATCGTTTTCGCTTATGCCGCAGCCGTTGTCAGTCACACGCATATACGTCACTCCGCCCCTGCGTATCTCAATTGTTATCGTATTTGCACCGCTGTCAATAGCGTTTTCCGTCAATTCCTTGATGATCGAAGACGGACGCTCAATGACCTCGCCCGCCGCAATAAGTTCGGAAACCTCTTTGCTGAGCAGATTTATCTGCGGCATTTTCTGCACTTCCCTTCTTTTTTATTTCAGCATATCAACGAGTTCCTTCAGAAGATATTTTGCATCTTCATCAGAAAGCTCATCGGGATTTGTTTTTTTCAGCTTATCAATGATCCTGCTTTCGTCGATCGCTCCAAAGGTTATCTGACCATCATTTTCCTCGCGTGACGGAGCGGCAGCCTTGGCGGATTCCATTTCAGCAAGTATCTGCTTGGCTCTTGACGTTACCTTTGAAGGAAGTCCCGCAAGCTTTGCAACTTCAATTCCGTAGCTGTCATCAATACCGCCCGGAACTATCTTTCGCAGGAACTTTATGTCCTCGCCTCTTTTCTTGACAGCAACGCTGAAGTTTTTTACTCCTTCAATCTCATCTTCAAGCTTTATAAGCTCATGATAATGTGTTGCGAAAAGAGTTTTGCAGCCAAGTATCCTGCTGTTGGCTATGTATTCCGAGTGACAAATCCCAATACCGCTTACAACTTAAAAACCAAGCTTAGTTTTACATTTACGAATGCCGCTGGAGCAACAAGAACCGATTTTACTTATACTCCTACGATTGCACCGGGCGACACCATTCGTTTTGTTTACATCAAAAGTTACTCCGATTGGATTCCTGCGAACGCATCTTTCGTGTATGTTCCCACTCCAGCCGATTACACCGTTCCCGAAAAA
>USNJ01000319.1 GCA_900556055.1 uncultured Ruminococcus sp. | reverse complement strand
TCCTGCGTCCCGCAATATATTCGAGCGGACGCATTGAAGTTTCTGCTTTGAAGATGCGGCAGAAATGGTTGACCGACACTCCCGACAGCGACGCAAGCTTTTCGTCGGATATATCGGTCATGTAATTTTCGCTGATGTACACTATCGCCTTTTCCGCAATATCGTTCATTGTGCCGCTTTTTCTCACATCGGAAAACATTGATCTGCGGACGGCGAGAACATATTTATAGACAAGCGCAGATGCATTCTCACCGCCGTTTACGGGATCAGAAGCCGCTGAAAATATCTGCCTGAATATTCTGCCGCAGCCGTCAATATCAAAATTTTCGGCACATTTTAATCCGTCAAAGCCCATGCTTTTCATAAGCTCGGACGCATATTTGCCGCGGAAAACTATCCAGTTTGTGACCCAGTCGCCGTCTGCGGGACGATACTCATGAGGCTTTCCGGGAGCAAGGTAAAAGACCGAACCTTTCTTCTGGATATACTCCTTCCCGTCAACGCAAAGCACACCCGTACCCGATGATGTAAACAAAAACTGATGCGACGACAGCCCCTTTTCTCTTTTTACATCATACTCGGGATCGGATATGCCTATTCCCGTCAGATAAAACGGCAGCCTGTCCTGAGTGCTTATTACAGGATATACGGCTTTTGTCATGCTTCTCACTCTCCTTGTCTGCGATGAAAATATTATATCACAAAGCAGCTATTATTGCAAGATATCTTTATTATTTCACCATCTTAAAAAGCTGCCTGACGTATTATATCACCGTGAGGACACACGGACTTTATGAATATAACTATCGCCCGAAAGAGGAAAGCTGCGGAAACATCAAAGGCTGCGGCTTTATTCCGAATTGTTTCATCTCGCAAAAGCAAAATCCGCAGAAAAGTTCCAATACTCCATAAAAAGGAGCGATGAATATGACAGGATTTATACCCGCAGGCGGCGAGGGAAAACGTATGCGCCCCGTCACCTGCTCACGTCCCAAGGCACTTGCCGATCTTTGCGGAAAGCCGCTGATATCCTACGCCTGCAAAGCAATTGACAGCATTCCGCTGACAAAAAAATTTATCGGCGGAGGGCGTTTTTCGGAACGGATAAAAAGCGGTGCGGCTGAACATGCAAAGGGCTTCGGATATACGGTCTGCGATGACGAAAACGGCGAAATTTCGGCGGTTTGCGCTCTTGATACAGATGATGACATTCTCGTTTATTTCGGGGATATTTTCGCTGAATGTGACCTTTCCGCACTTGCGGTATCTCACCGTAAAAACCGTTCCGATCTGACCTGCGCACTTATGGAATGCACTGACATAAGGGACAAAAATCTTGCGGTAACAAACGGCGGCGAAATAACCTCAGTCATTGAAAAGCCATCATATTACAGCTGTCGGACGGGGCTTGCACTCTGCGGGATATTCATAATTTCGGGGAAGGCACTCAGAGACGTGATCGGCGAAAACGGCGGCAGGATCCCGCAGAGTGCGGAAACTGAGCTTATCCCGCTGTTTATAAAGAAAAAACGCCGTGTTTTCGGACTGAAATGTGTTTCCTATGCGCTTGATATAAACACCGTTCCCGATCTGCTGTCTGCTCAGCGGCACATACTTGCAAAGAAAAAATCGGAAGATGATATTTCTGTTTACACTCAGAACGGTGCTGAGATATCACAGCCGGTTATTATAGGTGACGGAACTGTCATATCATCGGGCGTAAAAATAAGCGGCGGTACAGTTATCGGCAGAAATGTTTTTATCGGCAGGAACGCAAAGCTGAACGGCGCATTTGTCGGGGACGGCTGTCATATAGGCGAACGTGCATCAATAAGCGGCGGGTATGTGTGCAGAGGTGCAAAAATACAGTCGGGTGCATCGGTATTCGAGGAAGCGGCTGTCGGCGACAATGCTGTGATAGGCGAAAATGCTGTGATCGAACCGTCCGTCAGGATATGGAACGGCAGGCAGATAGATGCCGAAACGCTCGTTGCAAACGATGTAAAATACGGCACTGCAAAGCCCATAAGGATCGGCGAGGACGGAATATGGGGCGACAGCGGCGGAA
>USNJ01000318.1 GCA_900556055.1 uncultured Ruminococcus sp. | reverse complement strand
ATTTTTGTTTATTCAGACAAAATCCGAGCCATCTTCTGCGGATATTTTTGTTCGTTTGATACAATAAGTGCTGAGCGATATGCCCATTTTATCCGAAAAAGCGTCCAGAACAGCATTTACATTAAGGTTGAAAGCGTTTCCCGCAGGCAGTTTCATGTGCATATTAAGCATTTTCCCATCGGGGTTCATCGACATGATATCGACCGACGGCTTGATATCGACAATGACCTCGCCCTTTTTCTTCGACCGCTTGTGTATCTCAATAGTATCGGCAGACAGAAACTCATTCATTTTTCCCGCAAGCTCTTCGCCGCTGTATCCGTCGGCCGCAGAAAAAACATCCGTGTTCTTCATTACCTGCGGTGCAATGCTGATTATTTCAAGGCCGCTTGGCATCGCCGAATTCAGCTTGTCTTTAAGTTCCCCGAGATCACATTCCTCAATAACGGAAAAATCCATAGGCTCAACACGGCTTTCCGTTCCGAGCGGCAGTGCAACGGGAAAATTCAGGTAGATATGCGGATTAAATCCCTCGGTATACCATATCGGAATGCCCGAACGCTTTATAGCACGCTGCATTGTCCTCATAAGATCGAGATGCGAACAGTATTTTGCTGTTCCGTATTTTGCGTAAACCGCACGAAGATTAATTTTGTCCAACGCACTTGCCCCCTATTCTCCGGATTATTCCGCACGCTGAACATTTCTGCTTGCAGTTCGGAGTTGTAAGCCCCTCATGAGCACGCTTGTTTTCGCGGATAAGGAACTCCCTTGTTATCATATAATCAAGATGGCTCCACGGCATCACTTCATCATACGGACGTGTCCTGTTATCGTAAAATTCGGGGTCAATACCGCATTTTGCGAATGCTTCCATCCAGTTTTCATATTTATAGCACTCGTCCCAGCTGTCGAATTTGCAGCCGAGCTTCCATGCCTCGTATATGACCGAAGAAAGCTTTCTGTCTCCCCTTGCAAGCGCCGCTTCAAGTATGCTGATACGATAATTATGCCAGCTGACATTGACGATCTTGCGGTTTGTGCTGTCCAGCAGCAGCTTCTGCTTGCGGTTTATTTCCGGGACAGTTTCCTGCGGTTCAAATTCAAATGGGGTGAACGGCTTAGGAACAAAAGTCGCACAGCTTACGGATATGCTGAGTCTGGGCGATCTTCTTCCGCTGTTGACCTCTCTGTAAAGATCGGTGATCCTGTCCGTCAGCATGCCGATGCCTCTGATATCTTCATCGGTTTCGGTAGGCAGTCCGAGCATAAAGTACAGCTTTACCGAAGATGCACCGCCCTCGAACGCCATTCGGCAGGTGTTCATGATCTCTTCATCGGAAACATTTTTGTTTATTACATCTCTCAGACGCTGAGTTCCCGCTTCGGGTGCAAATGTCAGACCTGTTTTTCGTATTTTCTGAATTTTCGCCATAAGCTCCTCGCTGAAATTATCCACACGCAGGGACGGCAGAGAGAGGCTTATTTTTTCCTTATCGGTATATTCCGAAAGATCGCCCAGCAGCTTTTCTATCTCGGTGAAGTCGCTTGTACTGAGCGATGACAGCGAAACTTCCTCATATCCGGTAGACTCGCAAAGTGCTTTTGTTTCCCTGCATACCGTATCCGAGCTTTTCTCGCGGAACGGACGATAGATAAATCCCGCCTGGCAGAAACGGCAGCCGCGCGTACAGCCGCGCAGCACTTCGATATTGATGCGGTCATGCACGATCTCCATAAACGGCACGATGATGCTTTCCGGGTAATCCGCTGTGTCGATGTTGGCGATCATGTTTTTGACGACGGTACGCGGTACGCCCTCCTCCGTCGGCTCAAAGGACGCGAGCGTTCCGTCCTCATTATACGACACGCGATACAGGCTGGGCACATATACGCCGTGCAGGCGGGACAGGCGGCGCAGACATTCCTCGCGGGAGACGCCCTCCTACTTGCACTGCTTTACCACGTCGATGGTTTCCAGCGTACTGATTTCGCCGTCGCCGATGGAAAATGCGTCGATGAACGCATACAGCGGTTCCGGGTTGAACGCGCAGGGGCCGCCCGCAATCACAATCGGGTGATCCCATG
>USNJ01000317.1 GCA_900556055.1 uncultured Ruminococcus sp. | reverse complement strand
GGTTCTGAACCCTGCGCTGCCGTGCAGGTGGTTTGTGAGGTCCGTTCTGGTATATGCCGCCACAATTGAAAAAGAAGTGCCGTGCCTGCCGCTATATAGATCGCAAAAGGGATAGCTATAATAAACATAAACGGGATCAATATTCCTATCACAAGCATCCAGACAGCAACTCCGCCGACAACTATAAATGTCTCAGCCTGAGCTATTCCCGCCGTTATGATCCCCCCGAGATACACAATAAAGCCAATGCCGAAAAGTATTGACACCGCATCAATTATTATACCCCAGAAGGCTATGGAATGTGCACAGTCCTTCTGATATTCAGCCCCGAGCGAGCCTGACAGTCCAAGCGAAAACTGTGAAGGATCCTCAGAAAGCGGTGCTTTAAGCACTTTGACAATTCCCACAAGAACAACGACCGCACCGATCAGACCGATCACTGCCGGGAGCAGGAGATCCGTTCCGACAGACATCTGCGCAAGCACATCATCGGCTGTTTCGTGATCTATTGCCGATATCAGCGCCGCATACTTTACTGCAAGCAGTTTGGTCTGAATAAACGCCAGCAAAGGCAGGATCGGAAATCCAAGCATGAACGATACCCTTACCCACATCGGCATCGCAATTTTTCCCTTTCTCGGAAATACAGCCGCAAGAATCACGTAAAATAAGCAGTAAATAATTGATATTATCATTGTAAAAACCCCTTTTTATGCTTCCCCAAGCAGTTTGGTCAAAGCTGTAACACATTCATCTTCTGTTATAATATGCGTGTCGGCGATATCGGGAGATACTCCGCTTTTCCGAAGTTCATACATGAGATCAGTGACCTGCGGAACATCAAGCCCGATGGATTTCATCTCCTCGGTATGCGAAAAGATGTCCTTCGGCACGCCCTCCAGGATAATTTTTCCCTCGTCCATCACAACGATCCTGTCAGCCTTTGCCGCCTCGTCCATATAATGCGTGATAAGCACGATAGTTACGCCGTTTTCACGGTTCAGCTTCTTTACCGTCTCAATGACCTCACGCCGTCCCTGGGGATCGAGCATAGCTGTCGGTTCATCAAGCACGATACATTCGGGACACATTGCAATTATTCCTGCGATCGCAACTCTCTGCTTCTGACCGCCCGAAAGCTGTGACGGCGAATGATCCTTGTATTCATACATATTGACAGCCTTCAGCGCATCGTCAACACGTCTGCGCATCTCCTCCTGAGGCACGCCCATGTTTTCAAGCGCAAAAGCCACGTCCTCCTCGACAATCGTTGCAACTATCTGATTATCGGGATTCTGGAATACCATTCCGACCCTGCTTCTGATGTCGAAAAGCCTTGCGGAATTCGCAGTGTTTATCCCATCGACGGAAACGCTTCCTTCATCGGGAAGAAGTATCGCATTGAAATGCTTGGCTATCGTTGATTTTCCCGAGCCGTTATGTCCGAGAACAGCAAGGAATTCGCCCTTTCTGACATTCAGGCTCACTCCGTCAAGGACATATTTCAGCGGCTTGTCGGATGGCTTGGTTTCACCGTTTTCATCGGTCACATACTCTGAATCGTAGGAAAACCGCACATTCTGCGCAGTAATAAGATCTTCGGGCATTTTTTCTCTCCTTTATTAAAGCAGGATATCGGTTTTTTTCACCTTATCGGAAAGCCATATCGCAGTCGATCCGCAGGGCAGAACAAATCCGCTTGTTTCAACAGGCAGACCTATCTCATCAGCCGTAACACGTCCGCTGTACTTTTCGCCGACCGTTCCGCCGAGGATATATGCCATTACCGAGGGAGAAAGTCCCGTGGTATAGCTGTTCAGCAGGAAAAACAGCGGATCGTCCGAAAGCACCTCGGTACATACCGAAACAAGATCGTAAATGCAGTCTTCAAGCTTCCAGACCTCCTGATTAGGTCCTCTGCCGTATGACGGAGGGTCCATGATGACCGCATCATACTTTCTTCCGCGCTTTATCTCACGGCGAACGAATTTCTCGCAGTCATCTACTATCCAGCGTACAGGGCGGTCAGCAAGTCCCGATGATGCTGCATTGTCCCTCGCCCACTGCACCATTCCCTTTGATGCATCGACATGACAGACAGAAGCGCC
>USNJ01000316.1 GCA_900556055.1 uncultured Ruminococcus sp. | reverse complement strand
CCTGCCACTCTCTTTCGATTTTTCTGACCATTGCCTGTACTGCCTTTGTTTCTTCGTGGTTTGTCACCTTGACAATATTGTCCCTTGAATCACGAATCGGCTCGCCGTGTTCGTCAAGTTTCGGGTCTTTTATGGTCATATCCTCGTGATTGAGTATGCCCTCAAGTATCGCATAGGCATTTTTCCTTTTTGTGCCGTAATCGTGGATTGCAGTATAGCTGCCCTTGTCCGACTGGCTTGCGCCCTCGATTTTCCACTTGCCCGATGCTCGGCTGTACTGTGCTTCTACCCTGCTTCGCCAGCTCGGATAGAATTTCTGATCGATAAACTGCGTTACATATTCGGGAGCTACCCAGTGTGCGCCCAGCTTAACGGAAATATCCTTTGCTTCAACACGTTTTGGCATAGCCGCTTCAAGTGCTTCTCTGTGCTTGCTGACGTCCATACCTTCGGGAGCAAATTCAAGCTGACGGAGCTTTGTGCGGATATTTCCCGTCAGATACTCATCGGCGGTCACATACTTTTCTTCTTCCTGCGGAAGTCTGTAAATCTGTCCCTCAAGCTCGGATATAAGAGTTTCCTTGCTCATTCCGCAAAGCTCGGTCATATACTCAAAATTCACTCTCGCTTTTTCCGCAACGGAAAGAATAAGCGCTTCTTCTGCGGTTTCAACGTGGGTAACAACGTTATTCGGCTTTACGGTATCGTGGTAGAAAATATCCGCCTTTTCATACTCGCCTGTGTCCTTGTTTTTGCTTTCAAGTGCGGTAAGGAAATTGTATCCGTCATCGCCCTTAAATGCACGGATATTCTTCTTATCATCGAAGTGTCCGTATTGTTCAACAAAGGCATCATACTTTTCATTCAGCTTTGCACGGCACTCGGCAATGTCCGTATCATAAGCACTGTCAGCATTATCAAGCTGCATATCCAGAAGCTCACGAACGGTATCTCGGAGTTCAACCATTGCCAATGCTCTTTTTAAAGCTTCCCCTTTAAGATTTGCCTTGGCCATTGTATCACCTTCCTCACGGAAATACACACTTCCATTCACGGCATAATAGCTATATACCCTTGAATTTGCAGGAGCAGGGATAATATCCTCCGCTTCCTTTTTCTTTATGCCTTTTTCGGCGCTCGGTGTATATGTGCCTTGAATATTCTGCACCGCTTCTGCCAGCTGCTGTTTAAGGTCTGCACCCTCGATAGGAATAACCTGTGTATTTTCGGTAGGGCCGTACTTCTGATTGGCTTCTGTAATCGTACCCAGAACCATTTCGGGGTGATTTGCAAAATATCCGTTTACACGGAATCCCTCGGCAGTTTCAGCCTTTCCTATCCATTCGATTTCATCGGGATTTATTTCAATGGCTCTTTCACGCTTTTGGAAAAAAAGAATATCCGATGTTACCTCTGTTCCTGCGTTAGCCTTAAAAGCGTTGTTAGGCAGACGGATCGCACCCAGAAGCTCTGCCCTCTGTGCAACGTACTTTCTCATTTCGGGGTTTTCCTTATCCATTGTTCCCTTTGAAGTAACAACGGCAACCACACCGCCGGGGCGCACCTTGTCAATGGATTTTGCGACAAAATAATCGTGGATATAGAATTTGTGCTTGTCATAGTCCTTGTCGGATAGCTTGTAATCACCGAACGGAACATTGCCCACAACAGCATCAAAGCTGTCATTTTCAAACTTGGTCTTTTCAAACCCCTTAATCTGAATGTCCGCATCGGGATAAAGCTGTCTTGCAATTCTGCCTGTAATGTCGTCCAGCTCAACGCCGTGAAGCTCACTTCCTCGCATTGCTTCGGGCAGCATACCGAAAAAGTTTCCGATACCCATAGCAGGTTCAAGGATTTTCCCCTGCTCAAAGCCGAGGTTTGCAAGCCCCTCATAAATTGCATTGATAATAATGGGAGATGTAAAATGTGCATTTAACGTTGAACGCCTTGCATCAATAAATTCCTCATCTGTAAGGAGAGTTTTCAGCTCTGCATATTCATTGCTCCAGTCCTTGTTGTCGGGGTCAAATGCGTTTGGAATTGCTCCCCAGCCTGTGTAACCGGACAAGACAGCCTGTTCATCGGGTGTAGCAATTCTGTGTTCCGC
>USNJ01000315.1 GCA_900556055.1 uncultured Ruminococcus sp. | reverse complement strand
TTATCTTTATTATATCCCGGAAGAGCTGCGTTCATGCGAATTTACTTCACGTGATCTTGCCGCAAAGGCAAAAATAAATCTGTCCCTTGCACAGCTTGCTCTGAACATTCTCACTTATCTGAATGTTACCGAGAAAACGGGCGCACGGAACAGATATTATCTTTATAAGGTTTCGGATCAGTCGTTGACTACAACGGAGATCTTATAGCTGAATTCAAAGCTTCCTCCTGCAGGAAGCTTTTTTGCATGCGGCATTTCAGTCAGCTCTTCTGTTTCATCGCAATAAACGGGAACTGAGCTCCAGGGTTCAAGGCATACGAAATCTGCATCGTCACGGGCAGGCGACCATACAGCAATACAGCCGCTGTTGTCAAAATCAAGACGGACAGATTTGTTGGATATTTTGCTTTTAAGCGAGATAGACGAGGATTTCGGAGCGTCCTTCATGAATACATCATACTTGAAAAGCTCATGTGTAAGGTCAACACGTCTGCCGTTTTCGAGGATAGTTCTTGTCTTGCCGTCAGCGGGCTGGGTTATAGTTTCATCAGCGGAATATTCAACATAATAGTCGCTGAATTTTTCATTGTGAGTCAGCGGGCAGTTGAATGCGGGGTGTCCTCCGACGAAGAAAAACATATCCTTATCGTCTGAGTTTCTCACCTTGACGGTAGTTGTCAGGGTGCTTCCCGAAAGGGAATATTTCAGCACAAGCTCAAATTTATAGGGATATATTTTCAGTGTTTCGTCCGATGATCTGAGAGAAAGAAGAACGGTATCTTCTTTTTCGGATATGCATGAAAAAACGCTGTCCCTTGCAAAACCGTGATTTGAAAGTGCATATTCGGAGCCGTTCACGGTATATTTCTTTGATGCGGTATTGCAGATAAATGGAAAGAGAATCGGGGCATGGCGCTTCCATATTGCGGGGTCAGCCTGCCAGATATATTCAGTGCCGTTGTAATCGGTAAGAGAGCAAAGCTCTGCGCCGTCGTCGGAAATCTTTGCTTTTAGTTTATCTGATGAAATTGTATACAGCATTATCATACCTCCGAGAAATTTTATTGTTATTTTATAATACCACAGCCGAGCGAAAATGTCAATCAGTTAAGCAAATTTGAACGATGATTTTTGAAACAGTGAGAAAAAAATCCGTCGTTTTTTGCAGGATAAGCTGATCTGCCGCTTGATAAATCCGCACGGATATGATAAAATATAAAAAGCGAAAGGAGCTATGTAAAATGGAATACAGCGAAGTTATCCGAAAGAGAAGAACAGTCAGAAAATATGATGCATCAAAGAAGGTCACAAAAGAGCAGGCAGAGCAGGTGATTGCTGCTGCATCCGAGGCACCGTCATGGAAAAACTCACAGACGGGAAGATACTACTGCGTCATTTCCGATGAAATGTGCCGAAGATTGCGTGAGGAGTGTCTGCCCGAGTTCAACCGTGAGCGTTCCGAAAATGCAGCCCTTATAGTAACTGCGTTTGTTCATGATCGTGCAGGATTTGACAGAGAAGGAAATCCCGACAATGAAGTCGGCAACGGCTGGGGCTGCTATGATCTAGGGCTTCAGAATTTACGATCTTGGACTTCAGACGGAAAATCTTGTCCTGAAAGCCGCTGATATGGGACTTGCAACGCTTATCATGGGCATCAGGGACGGCGAAAAGCTGAGAGATCTGCTGGAAATACCCGAAACGGAAACAGTGGTGTCCGTCATAGCACTCGGATATCCCGCAGAATCGCCCGAAAGACCCAAGAGAAAGGCTGTTTCGGACATAACGAAGTTTTTCTGATAAAAAACAGGATCCCTGCGGATCTTATATGTCCGCAGGGATCTGAGGAGATCGTTCATTCAGCTTTTTCTGATCATTTAACTTCCAATTGTTTCTTTAAAGTATCCGAGAGTTCCGTCCTCAGATGCTTTCCAGCTGTCGGGATCATTTCCGGCAGCTTTTATTTTATCTTCCGAGGTGCTTACGATAACATGGGAAGGATAGCCTCTTTTGATGGATACAGCATAGAAATATTCAACAACATCTCCGCCCATCATATAGTTCATCTGTTTTCTGAAACAATCTTCATCGGCTGTTTTCTCGGGCTTTTCGTCTGTCTTTTCGGTTGAC
>USNJ01000314.1 GCA_900556055.1 uncultured Ruminococcus sp. | reverse complement strand
GAATAGTTATGTCGGCAGCGATCGCAGCAACTGCGTCATCTGCACCTGTAACTATAATCGGTGCGGAAGCGGTAAACAAGTCATATCCGAAATTTTTCGAGGATTTCAAAGCACTTGGCGGCAGGGCAGAGTTTTCCGAATAAAGAGATCATAAAATTTAAATTGGAAGGGATTGAAAGCCTTGTCATCTTTCTGGAATCATAATATTACAGTATCAATATTCGGAGAATCACACGGACCCGCAATAGGCGTTGTTATCGACAATCTTCCTCCCGGAGAGGCTATCGACATGGAGGAGCTGCTGACATTTATGGAGCGCCGTGCCCCGAAGAAGGACAAGACATCCACTCAGCGCCGTGAAAAGGATCTCCCGAACATCATGTCGGGCGTTTACAACGGCAGAACAACGGGAACGCCTCTCGCTGTTTTCATCAACAATACCGATCAGCATTCCAATGATTACGGCAATGTTTCAAAGCTTGCCCGTCCCGGACATGCAGATTATACAGGCGCACTCCGCTATAAGGGCTTCAACGATGTAAGAGGCGGCGGACATTTCTCGGGACGCCTTACCGCTCCGCTTGTTTTTGCAGGCGCGATCTGCGGTCAGATACTTGAAAGACGCGGTATCTACACAGCTACGCATATCAAGCAGATACACAAGATCAAGGATGCTTCTTTTGATCCTGTAAATGTCACAAGAGAGCAGGCTGTGGAGCTGAGACACAAGAAGTTCCCCGTTATAAACGATAAGAAGGGCGAGGCCATGATCGCTGATATCGAGGCTGCAAGAATGGCTCTCGACAGCGTTGGCGGCATAATTGAATGTGCTGTTACAAATGTTCCCGCAGGTATCGGATCGCCTATTTTCGAGGGACTTGAAAACAGTATTTCGCAGCTTGTGTTCGGAATTCCCGCTGTAAAGGGCATTGAATTCGGCATGGGATTTGATGTTGTAAATCTCACAGGTAGCCAGAACAACGACGAATTTTACGTTGACGAACACGGCTATGTAAAGACCAAGACCAACAACCACGGCGGCATACTTGGCGGTATTTCTTCGGGAATGCCGATCATATTCAGGACTGCTTTCAAGCCCACACCGTCGATCGGTCAGCCGCAGAACACGATAGATTATTCCGAAATGAAAAACGATGTTATAACCGTAAAGGGCAGACACGATCCGTGCGTTGTGCCGAGAGCCGTGCCCTGCGTTGAGGCGGCTGCAAATATCGCCGTCCTTTCACATATGCTTGATTATCCGAATTTCTGACAAGTCAAAGGAGAATAGCTATGGACGACGCTTTCAGCCATACAGAAGTAAATTCGCTTCATTCCGTAAAGATACTGCTTTGCTATCTGCTTAATAAGCTTGATATGCCCGTTTCGCCCGATGATCTGCTTCAGATCGTGATGGACAGCGAGATCATCAACTATTTTTACTATAATGATGCCGTGTGTGCATTGCTTGACAACGGTGCGCTAGTCCTGAAAAAGGACGCTGACGGTGGTGATGTTTATGTGCTTGGCGAGAAGGGTGTTAAAAGTGCCGAATATTTTAAGGACAATGTTTCGGGTTTTTTCCGTGAACGCCTTATGACCTCTGCACTGAAGTTCATGTCCGATAAACGTCACAGTCAGACGGTCAGAAACGAGATAGAGGAAGCACCGAACGGCTGTTATCTGAAAACCGTCATAAGGGACAGCGGATTTGATCTGATGGAAATGAAGCTGTATGCTCCCGATGCTGAACAGGCGAAGTTCATGGGTGATAAGATACACGGCGATCCCGTTGAATTTTATCGGCGGGTGATGGAGTATATCCTTTCAAATAAGGAAGAGATCGAATAAAAATAAGGGCAGGCTTTATGTCTGTCCTTTTTATGTATTAACGAAATATAAATTTATCTGCATAAAGCTTGCATAATATCCGAAATGATGATATAATAGTGCGGTATGTAATCATAAAATAAAGGAGATAGAAAATTGATAACAGTTTCTAATGTAAGTCTGAACTTCGGCGGTCAGCTGCTGTTTAAGGACGTTGATCTGAAATTCACGAACGGCAACTGCTACGGCGTTATCGGTGCAAACGGTGCGGGAAAATCCACATTTCTGAGGATACTCTGC
>USNJ01000313.1 GCA_900556055.1 uncultured Ruminococcus sp. | reverse complement strand
AATGCCGGCAATTTTTAAATGTTGTCTCATACTTTTACACTTCCAAATATCATTCAAAGATCTCAAATCCATCAAATTTCCACTCGCCGTTTTCGGGAACAAGATGATACTCATAGCTTTCTATCCAATACGGCTGACTGTCGTATGTGATGTTATCTGCTGTCTCGGCTTTTGACGCTTCGGACAACAGCATCTCATTTCCGCTGCTGTCATATCCGCCGAATACTCCAATAACAACAGGCTTTCCGCCGTTAAGCCCATAAACACTATCCTCACCTGCTTCAGGAAGATAATTCGGATCCTTATGAAGCACTGTCATTTTAAGCGTGATATTATCTGCTGTTTTTTCGCCTATCATAAGCTCGTTTTTATAAACCGAAATATCATTCAGAAACTTCCCGCCGACAGTTACCTTTTCATAATCATTAAAACTGCTGATATTTTCGGGATCAAACCTAATATAATTTTCTGTTTCATTCTCAATCTCATCGGGCGAAATATCGAATTCAATAAGTGCTTTTCCATCAGCCCCTGTGTATGCATAAAGATCAAGCATCTTCTCCGCTGAATCTGCCGTAAAATATTTTTCGTATTCACTCATGCACGCTGATATCGGCTGACCGTCCTCCGAGAAAAATCCGCCGTTTCCGTCATTGGTAAAGATCATACCTTTAACAAGAAGATCCTCTGCCGCATTGAATTTTTCCGTTATCTCAGCATCACTCAGCATTCCGATCTCAGCATCATTGACCGAATCACCTGTTTCATAGGTTTTACTGCTTTCCGCCGTACAAGCTGTCAGAACAACGGCTGCTGCAATGACAGCCGCAAATTTAATTTTTTTCATCAGAATATCCTCCGCTTAATTTATGCCAAACTTTTTGTCATACTCATTCAGAAGCTTTTCTATGCAGCTGTAAATATCCTCCTCCGTATAATTATCGGGATCGGGAACTCTCAGCGTATCACGCACATATAATCCGGGATTATCGTCACTGCACAGCTTTACCCAGCCCCAATATGAATTGCTTCCGCTTGATACATACATATCACCGTCAACTATGCGAAATCCGTCAATCGACCATGTAAAAGTGCTGTTTCCATAGCTGCCTTCATCAGCGGAATATACGGTATATCTGCCTGTTCCGATCGCACCGTGACCTCCTGTAAAAAGCTCGGGAATGCCGTCAGAGTTTATATCCAGAAGGATCATATCAGCCGTAAATGCTTCCGGGTCAAATCCGCTTTCGGGTATCTCATGGTCAATGCTTATCGGTGCAAATGTCGTAGGATCGTCGGATGTTTTGTTGTTCTGAAGCTCATCATAGACCATATCCGCAAATCGTTTGGCTATGCCGCTGTCCGTTTCTGTCTGAACTGCCGATGTCTCCCGCAAAGTTTCCGCATCAGCCGACAGACCGCTTTCATTCTCCGCCGAACAAGCCGTCAATAAAACGCAGCCGCAAATGCATACTGCCCCTGTAAATATGATCCCTCCTGCATTCGTCATACCATTAAGTCTGTACATTTTCAGTCTACCGCCCTTGTATTGTGTAAATTTTTCCATAAATGCCGTAATTAATATTATACTTATATTTTATCACGTTATCTTAATAAAGTCAATATCTTTATATTACAATATGGATACAATTCAGACTGATTTATTTATAATGATAACATAAACCAAAAACGGGCACACACTCTGTTTATTCAGAATGTATGCCCGTTTTATTTTATCAACAGACCTTTGCGGATGTATATTCCGATATCACAGCTATTAGCTTCCGCACATCAATAGGCTTTGCAAGATGTGCATTCATTCCCGATCTGAGTGCATGCTCAACATCTTCCGAAAACGCATTTGCCGTCATAGCGATAATGGGTATGCTTTTCGCATCGCTTTTTCCGGAGGCACGTATCTTCTCCGCAGCCTCGTAGCCGTCCATAACAGGCATCATTATATCCATAAGTATAATGTCAAACGAGTTTGCGGGCATCTTTTCAAACGTATTTGCCGCATCAGCGCCGTTCGACACCTTTGTAACAACAGCACCTGCATCGGAAAGAAGCGTATCTGCTATCTCCATGTTAAGCTCATTATCCTCGGCAATAAGTATGCGGACACCGGAGATATCCTTTTTGCCGTTATCTGCTTTTTC
>USNJ01000312.1 GCA_900556055.1 uncultured Ruminococcus sp. | reverse complement strand
TAAAGCTTACCGCACTTCTTCTGTATAGCATTAATGTCAGCAGAACAACCATTGTATTCAGTATGTATTTTGACATTTTGTGTCCTTTCTATCCGTTTTTTATAAGATGTACATTTTTGAATGGAGAAAAAATCGACATAAAAGCTTGATATATGCGGTTTTGCGCCGAGAGATCCCCATAATTCGATTGGTGTTTAGTATTCATCTGCCGAGATAATAATGAACATTTGTTATCCTTGAAAATATACATATATTGGAAAGTATTCCTGCTTATGTATGATAATATTATTTTATCAGACAAAAGCGGATTTGTCAATCGTTTATAATAAAAAAGCCTGCAAAATAATGGATAATTCGTTGCCGGTGTCCGACAAAAAATCGCCCCGAAGCTGTTAAACTTCGGGGCGATCCGATATTTACGGGATAAATTTTACTGTGTATTTCCGTTTATGCTTACTTTTCAGCCTTTTTGCGGAGAACGACCGCTGTAATGACTGCTGCTGCGGAAATTGCCAGAACTGCCAGAGGCATTGCTGCGGAAGGAGCGGAATTTTCCGAAGCTTCCATGATTCCTGCGCTTGAGTTTATATCTTCATAAACCATAGTCGGCTGTTCGCTGATAACGATCGCCCAGTCGGAAGCGTGTGTGAACATAAGCTGAGCGTTTCCGTTTGCGATCTCGGCGCAGTCTGCAAGCTCAAGTGTGTTTGCATTCTTGTTGTAATAGTAAAGGTTAGCGTACATACCGTTGTATTTGCTGCCGAGGTTTATGCTCATTACAGCGTCAAATCCAAATTCACCGTTATGTGCGAGAGAAAGCTGAATAACTGTATTGCCGCCGCTCACTTCGGAAATAACATCGGCAGGTATCTTCTTTGTGCCCTTTGTAACGCCCGGCTTGAACATCTTCGGAGATGTTATGCTTTCGCCGTAAACAGTCCACTTTATGTCCTTATTTACCTCGATGATAAGATCTATCTGTCTTTTTGCGGCTTCCTCGATAATGTTCTTCGGAACAGAAGAAGCACCGTTCAGGTCGATAGTGACGCTGCCCTTATCTGTCGATGCGATAGCGTCTGCAATAGCTGCCCAGCCTGTTTTGCCGTTGTCGCCCTTTATCTGCGGCTGATTGCCTGTCTGTGAAGTGCCGCTGTACGAAGGAACGGGATAAGAAGGCTGTACGGGCTGCGGGGGATCAATTACTGTGCCGCCGCCTGTTGCTGGGATAACTTCTGTGCTGATTATCATGCCGCAGACTGTGCAGGAATATGTTTTCAGACCTGTTGTTGATGCGGTTGCGGGAGTTGTAACAATGCCGCCGTCGGAGATATGGTTCTCGACATCATTTTTCTCATGGCAGCGTGTGCATTCATGCCAATGTTCTGCGCTGTCATAGGAATATGCTTCGTCCCAGCTGTGTCCGAGAGGATCGCCGTAAGGCATTAAGCATACCGAGCATACAGCCACTTCGGTGCAGGTAGCTGTGCCGCCTGTATGTCCCGATGCGGGGATAGCTGTAACGTCCTTCTTCTCATTGCAGAGTCTGCAATGGATAGACTTTACGCCGGGTGTTGTGCAGGTCGCAGGAGTGTCAACTGTGTATGCAGAATCCCACTCATGCTCCTTTATCATTGTCACGCTTGACAATACTGTGCTGCAGTCGGTGCAGGTAATTGTTTTTATTACAGAATCACCGCATTTCGCATCTACGGGTGAATATGTTTCCGCAGTATGGATATGCTCACATTCCGTCTTGACAACATTTACTGTGACCGTCTTATGCAGAGTATTGTAGTTTTCCGTATCCGCAGGAATAAATGAAACATCGCAGTTGTTGTTTCCGTCTATAAGCATCTGTGACGAATTGTCCCATGTCCAGCCTGCGGGAAGAGCAACATTTGCAAGCGACGGTGTTTCGCCGTCTTTGTATGAGCATACAAGCGCAGACGATATTACGGCACTTGGGTCGATCTTACTGATGTCAGCCGCAGTCTTGACGGTATTGTTTGTCAGAGCGTAATTCTTTGCCTTTTCACTGTTCAGCATGGTCACTGTAACGGTAACGGTTTTGCCTGTTCCCGCATTGGGTGTGTCATACCCTGCCGAACGGAAATACTCGGAAATGCTTCGCTCGTTTGCTCGTTTTATCTGTTCTTCCGTGTAA
>USNJ01000311.1 GCA_900556055.1 uncultured Ruminococcus sp. | reverse complement strand
CCGCCGATAAATCCTATTATCGCAGGGAACATATCCGCATTGGAAAATGACGGCTTTATTATCAGCAGACTTCCCGCAAACGCGCCTATGACGAGCATCCACTGCATCAGGCTGACCTTTTCCTTCAGAAACAGCAGTGAAAATATTATCGCAAAAAACGGAGAAAGCTTGTTGAGCATCGAAGCATCTGCGATAACGAGATGATCGACTGCGTAAAAGTTGCAGAGAATTCCGACAGTTCCGCAGACAGAGCGCACCATAAGCCCGCCGAGTGCGTCCTTTCGGGGCTTGATGCTGACATTTTCCTTCCGCATTATCACAAATGCGAATATAAAGGCGATAAGATTGCGGAAAAAGCTTTTCTGTATCGATGGGATATCGCCCGCCAGCCGCACGAACGTATTCATCAGCGAAAAGAAAAATGCCGCACTGATTATATATAAAATGGCTTTCTGCCTGCTTTTCATCGGGATCTGCTCCTTCTTGGAAAAAGCCGCCGATGTTTCTATCGGCGGCTGAATATTTACGGTTATGTCTTTTATGAGGCAGCCTGAACGGGATAAGAGCCTATAAATCTTTCATCGACTTCAAAGCTGTCGGGGATATCACTCTCGTCAAGGTCGGAGAAATCGTAGTTTTCGCTCCAGTATGTGCTTACGGGATAGCCGCCCTCGACAACTGCGAGAACATAGGAATCGCTCATGCCCATGTATCCGTTCATTGCGGTCATTAGATCCTCAAATGAGCCGTCATACGCATATTCATAGCCGTCAAATGTATCTATTCCGTCCTCATAAAGCGGGCAGATGTAAACGCCGTCCTCAAGGTGACTGTCGTTTAATTCAACGTGTGTTGCATAAGTGCAGAAATTTGTGTAAGCCAATTTTGCCATGCTGTTTGCTGAAGCGATCGCAAGAGCATCTCCGTCAAGCTCTTCATCATCGTAATAGCCAAGCTCTTCGTCATCGTAATATTCGTCATCGTAATATTCATCATCATAATAGCCAAGCTCTTCGTCATCGTATGTATCATAATCACTGCTGATATCTGTACCGTAAAAGCCGCTCATTATATCATTAATAAGTGCGTCAAGCTCATCCTCGGTAAGAGAGAGGAAATTCTTGTCAGCACCGAGGGGCTGCGGCTTATCCTCAGTAAATGCGAGCTTGACAGAAAGTCCGTCAGCAGTCTGAGCTTCATCATCGTACTGACTCTTTACACTTGCGCTGTCAACTGTCATCTCTGCGGTCTTGCCGTTTACGGTGATAACTCCGCCGAGCTTGAGTTCGCCGTTGCTCGAGTCGGAATATGCCAGCGTATATGCGCCGTCAGCCTTGTTATAATCGAAAGCAATCTCGCCGCTCTCGTCTATATCGGCATCCTTTGCGGAGAATGTGAGCTTATCGGAGATATTTCCGTCTGTGCCGCTCATAGCGAGTACGACTGATGCTGTTGCGGTATCAGCGGGGTCGCTTTCGGGAGCAGCTGAGAAATCGAGTGAATATTCGGAAGATTTTGCGGGATCGGAACCGAAGTCAAGGGAGACATCCATGTTATAATTCTCGCCTTCGATCTCTGCGGGGAATGAGCCGTCAACGGCAACAAGCTCATGGCTCTTGCTGTTCACGGTGAATGTGAGGTCGATATTTGTGATAGAATCGAGAACCTCGTTCATGCTGTCGAAATAGTAGCTGATGTAAGAATCCTCGCCTGCAATTCCGCTCATTTTGTCGATAACGTCCTTCATCTGATCGCCGCTTACGCTGCACTTGATGATATTGGCTTTGAACTCTGCACCGTCGGAAAGTGTGACCTTTTCGGAGGACGATGTATATTCAAGGCTCTTTACGAAATCGGTCCATGTTTTCTGGAATTCGTTTTCGCCGTCTGTGCCTGCGAATGCATCACGAAATTCATTTACGGCATCGGTCAGTTCCTTTATGGAATCATCGTCCAGGCTGTATGAGCTGTCGGAATTCGGACCGAAAACGGAATTTTTGATATCATTTTCAAAATTTGCGAGATCGAGCTTATATGAGTGATCCTCATTAAGACCGCTGATAAGAAATTCGGCGTTATCCTTATCGGAATATGTTTTTACGGTTACATTTGAATCTCCGCTTTTGACGGAAGCATTGACTCCGATGCTTTTATTTTCGTCATTCAGGACAGC
>USNJ01000310.1 GCA_900556055.1 uncultured Ruminococcus sp. | reverse complement strand
CGAATATGAGCAGAAATGCAGGAAGTGTTGTAACGCAGCCGATAACGCCGAATACAACGCCCTTTGCCATTACGATACCGAGGTTAAGTCCAAGTGTGAAGCTCATGAAGCAGAGTGCAATGAAGCCTGCGATCGTTGTTACGGAACCGCCGACAACAGATGTGATCGTGTTGGAGATCGCATGTGCCATTGCACGTTCCTTATCGCCTGAGAAGCGTATCTTCTGTTCCTGGTAGCTGTGCCAGAGGAATATTGAATAGTCCATTGTAACACCAAGCTGAAGTACGGCACTCAGTGCTTTGGTTATGTAGGATATCTCACCGAGGAAGTAATTCGTGCCCATGTTGTAAAGGATAGCCATTCCGATACTCAGCATAAAGAAGAGCGGAACAAGGAAGCTGTCCATTGTGATCGCAAGAACGATGCAGCAGAGGATAACAGCGATCAGAACGTAAAGCGGAGTTTCCTTTTCGGAAAGCTTCTTGATGTCCTCAACGACTGCTGACATACCGCTTACGAAGCACTGCTTTCCTGTTACGGAACGTATTTCTTCGATAGCGTCCATTGTCTTGTCGGCGGATGTTGAATCGGAGAAGAAGACTACCATCAGAGTTGAATCATCGGTATTGAACTTCTCATAAAGATTTTCGGGAATAATTTCCTTCGGTATGGTGATGTCTGCAAGAGTATCATACCATATAACATCTGCAACACCATCAACGTTTTCGATTTTTTCTTTCAGTTCAGCGGTCTGCTCGTCAGTTGTTCCTTCGACAACGACCATCGAAAATCCACCTTTTCCGAATTCGTCGATCAGGATATCCTGACCTTTCATCGTGTCGATCTCTGACGGCAGGTAAGAGAGAATATCATAATTTACTCTCGTTGCCATCATTCCGAAAACCGAGGGGATCAGAAGCAGTATGCTTATGATCAGTATCGGGATACGGAACCTGACAATTCCTTTTCCAAGCTTAACCATGTAAAAATCCTTCCTTTCAGATGTGCGGTCATCGTTATGACCGTTAGTCATTTTCTGAGTACATTTGCATTATATTACAAAACTGACCGTTAGTCAATACCTTTTCAAAAGAAAACTGACTGTCAGTCATTATTTTGTAGGAATGTACAAAATGCTTTTGTGTACGAAAATGACTTTTAGTCAGTTTTGGCGGTATTGACAAATAAGAGGATAAAGCGTTATAATAATAACAGAATAAAAATGCCGTAAATTCGGCGTGAAACATTTATCGGTCCGTTAAAACAGAAAGAAGTGTATGTAATGGGAAAGCTGGACGCAAATAAAAAAATAAAACGTGAATCCCTCCTTGATACGGCGTTCAAGCTGTTTATGAGTCAGGGAATAAGCAAGACGTCGATTTCTGATATAGTAGATCAGGCGGGCGTTGCCAAGGGAACATTCTACCTATATTTTAAAGATAAATACGATATCCACAACAAGCTGATATGCCACAAATCCAGTCAGCTGTTTCAGAATGCCGCAGCCGAGCTGGAGGCGTCCGACGCTAACAATGCGGGTTTTGAGGATAAAATGATATTTATTATTGACAGCATCCTCAATCAGCTTGTGAAAAATCCCAACCTTCTCAAATTTATATCGAAAAATCTAAGCTGGGGAGTGTTCAAAACAGCAATGACATCTCCGGTTTATGAGGATGATGTGGATTTCAAGAAAGTCATTGACGGCGTTCTTGCGGAGTCTGAGGTGAAATACAAGGATCCAGAGATCATGCTGTTTATGATAGTTGAGCTTGTCAGCGCATCGTGTTACAGTGCGATACTTTACAGTGAGCCTGTCGATGTTGAAACACTAAAACCGCATCTTTACCGAAGTGTAAGGGATATAATCAGAGCGCATGCAGAATAATACTAATGGATTATATTATAAAAAGGGCACACAGGAGAATTGTTTTCATTCCTGTATGCCTCTGTTTTTATCCGTTTCTCGGGATAGAAACGGTGAATGTGGTTTCTTTTCCCAGCTCGCTGCTGACGGAGATAGTTCCGCCGTGCAGCTCCGTTATCTGCTTGGCGATGGAAAGCCCGAGTCCGTTTCCGATACCGTTGTGGGAGGAGTCTGCCTGATAGAATTTTTCAAATACGCGCTTATTGCCGCGGCTGTAGGCGCCGTGGGATTATCGGGCGGCTTTTACGTTATG
>USNJ01000309.1 GCA_900556055.1 uncultured Ruminococcus sp. | reverse complement strand
CCGCCGTTGAAATCATCAGGCTTTTCAAGTGTAATATGACCAAGCTTTCCGCTTCTGAATTCATCAAGAACTGTAATTGCAGCTCTTTCAGTATTGACTTCTCCGCCTGAAATAAGCATTCCCCTTTTTCTTCCGACAGCCTGAAGAAGCTCCCATCCGTCGCCCTCGAGAGATGTAAGCTTATATCTTTCTTTCAGCCTTTCGGGATATTTTTCAGCAAGCATAGCAAGAAGTCTGCACGCAAGTGCCTCAATGTCAACAACATCGTCCTTGACAGCACCTGTGAATGCAAGCTTTTCACCGACAGACATATCTTCAAACTTAGGCCATAGAACACCGGGCATATCCAGAAGCTCAACATCGCTGTCCAGCTTTACCCATTGTTTTTCACGGGTAACTCCGGGGCGATCCTCAACCTTGGCTTTATTCTGACCTGCCATCTTATTTATAAACGACGATTTGCCGACATTCGGTACACCGACCACCATAAGATGCAGTATTCTGCCCTTCATGCCCTTTGCTTCAAATTTTTTTATCTGATCTGCAAGAAGGATTTTGACCTCGGGAATTACCGATTTAAGTCCTTTTCCCGTCCTGCAGTCGGCAGCTATCGCCCTTATGCCCTGCTTTTTGTACCATTCAAGCCACTTTGAAGTTGCCTCCGGATCAGCTGCATCACATTTATTCAGGATAACAAGCCTTGGCTTGCCTGCGATCATGCGGGCAAGATTAGGGTTTTTGCTGCTCATTGGGATACGTGCGTCAGTTATTTCAACAACTGCGTCTACCAGAGGAAGGCACTTTTCTATAACCCGTCCCGTTTTGGTCATATGACCCGGGAACCACTGAATTGATGGAATATCTGACATTTTTACACTCCTGTTTTATCAGCCCTGTTCAGCTGTCTCACCTGCATCTTCAGGAAGAGCGCCAAGCTTATTGAAGGGCCAGATTCTGAATACAGCCTTACCCATTATATCGGATTTATCAACAAAGCCTACCGATTCAGCACGGCTGTCAGTTGAATGATTTCTGTTATCTCCCATAACAAAGACATGTCCTGCGGGAACTGTAACGGGATAATCATGGAATCCGAAATCAGTAATAGTCGGTTCATTGATGTACGGTTCATCAAGCAGCTGACCGTCAACATAAACCTTGCCTTCGGAATAATCAACATCAACAGTCTGATTTTCCGTAGCTATAACTCTTTTTACAATTACCTTTCCGAGTCCCTTGCTGTTGACAATTACAACATCACCGTCTTCAGGCTCATAAAAGAGATGCGACACAACAAGCTTATCCTTATCCTCAAGAGTAGGGACCATGGATTCGCCGTCAACAATAGCGATCCTGAAAATAAACGTAAAGACAAGAACTACAGCAAAGAAAACAGTGATAAGCATTTCCAGCCAGTCAAGCATATCCTCTGCGGAATTATCCTTTTTCTTTTTATCCTGTTCTTCTTCGTCCAGCGCCTCATAATTCAGTTCATACTTTGCCATAACCGTCATTCCTTTCTGATTTCAGAGAAAAACCCCTTAAAAATAGCTCGGGAAGATTGTGTAAAACTCAAAATAGCAAAAAAGGGACATTAATGTCCCTTCTTTCTTTTGCCAGCTGAAAGAACAGCTTAGCTGATCGATTCTTTTACCTTTGCAGCCTTGCCGACTCTGTCTCTCAGGTAGTACAGCTTGCTGCGGCGAACCTTACCGCTTCTTACAACCTCAACCTTGTCAACGATAGGTGAGTGAACGGGGAAAACTCTTTCGATTCCACAGCCGTGAGCAACACGTCTTACTGTGAAAGTCTCGTTGATTCCGCCGTGCTTTCTAGCGATAACAGTACCCTCGAATACCTGGATTCTGTACTTTTCGCCTTCCTTGATCTTTACATGAACCTTAACTGTGTCGCCAATCTTGAAAGAAGGGACATCAGCCTTCATGCTGCTTTCGCTGATAAGCTTTAAAGCATCCATTTTTCATCCTCCTAAAATTTAGGACATTCTTACTTCCGCTGAATCTTATATGCGGAACAGAGGACTGTCCGTTAATGTCAGCTCAAAAATGAGCGGCATTAATCTCGCCGCGAACGCGCAAGCCGCCGTGACGGATCTTCAAATGCTATATAAGCATACCATATTTTCACGAAAATTGCAAGCGGTTTGGAAACTTTTTATATTTT
>USNJ01000308.1 GCA_900556055.1 uncultured Ruminococcus sp. | reverse complement strand
ACTGTGTCTTTGCAACGCAGACAGGAGTTTCGGTATATCCAAGACGCTCTATCTCAGCGACAGCCTTTTCCGCCTGAGATGTGAAATTCACTCCGTCCGCACGGTATATCTCACGCGCGATTATGCCGATCTTCTCCTTTATGGGGAGCTTTTCGTCATAGATAGGCTTGAAATCGGCAGGCTTTTCTTCGATGGTCATGCAGACCTTTTCTGCAAGATCCTCGCCGCCTTCACCGCCCTTTGCAAATATCTCGGCAAGCGATACGGGAACGCCCATTTCAGCGCAGAAGCTCTCGATGACAGCGATCTCAGCCTCGGTATCCGTATGGAAGCGGTTGATAGCAACAACAACGGGAACACCGAACTTTCTCATGTTCTCAATGTGTGTTTTCAGGTTTACGATGCCATTTTTCAGAGCCTCGACGTTTTCATTGTTAAGCTCAGCCTTAGGCACTCCGCCGTTATATTTCAGCGCACGGATAGTTGCGACCAGCACAACGCAGTCGGGCTTCAGACCCGCAAAGCGGCACTTGATGTCAAAGAACTTCTCAGCTCCGAGGTCAGAACCGAAGCCAGCCTCAGTGATAGCGTAATCGCCGAGCTTCAGCGCAAACTTTGTTGCCTGAACGGAGTTGCAGCCGTGAGCTATGTTTGCGAAAGGTCCGCCGTGAATGATAGCGGGATTATTTTCAAGAGTCTGAACAAGATTAGGCTTCAGAGCATCTCTCATAAGTGCGGTCATTGCGCCGTCTGCGCCGAGATCACGGGCATAGACAGGCTCACCGTCAAGATTGTATCCGACAAGGATATTGCCCATTCTATTTTTCAGATCGGCAATGTCATTCGCAAGGCAGAGGATAGCCATGATCTCAGACGCAACTGTGATCTGGAATCCGTCCTCTCTCGGAAATCCGTTGATCTTTCCGCCGAGACCCACAACAACATTTCTGAGCGCACGGTCATTCATATCCATGCAGCGCTTGAACATTATCCTTCTCTCGTCGATGCGCAGCACATTTCCCTGATGGATATGGTTGTCGATCATAGCGCAGAGGAGGTTGTTCGCAGCGGTTATTGCGTGCATATCTCCCGTAAAATGGAGGTTTATATCCTCCATGGGGACTACCTGAGCATATCCGCCGCCGGCAGCGCCGCCCTTTATTCCGAATACAGGTCCGAGGGACGGTTCACGCAAAGCAAGGACAGCCTTTTTGCCAATCCTGCACATAGCTTCTTCAAGTCCTACTGAAATAGTAGTCTTTCCCTCACCCGCAGGAGTCGGGTTGATAGCTGTAACAAGGATCAGCTTTCCGTCGGGACGGTCGGCGAGTTTGCCGAAAAGTCCGCTTGAAAGCTTCGCCTTGTAATGCCCGTAAGGTTCTATATCGTCTTCGGAAATGCCGAGATTTGCGGCAACCTCCGAGATCTTTTTCATTTTCGCCTGCTTGGCGATCTCAATATCAGAAAGCATTAAATTACTCCTTTGAATGTTTATCACAGATCAATGAAATACTTCATGATCGTAGGACCGTTCTCAATAAAAACACCTGTTTTCTTTCCGTTTTCCTCAGTGAATGCAGGCTGACCATCTACCTTGTGAGTGCTTCTGTATATCATGAAAGGAACGGGATCGGAAGTATGTGTTTTAAGTGCCAGGGGTGTCGGGTGATCGGGCAGGATCATGATCTTGTAATCGCCCATCTTTTCGAGTTCGGGCAGGATCCTTCCGAGTATCTCCTTATCAATAAGTTCGAGGGACTTCACCTTGTTCTGTATCTCATGTCTGTGACCGCACTCATCGGGTGCTTCAACATGGATATAAACGAAATCTCTGCCGTTTTTCAGTTCATTTATTGCTGCGTCAGCCTTGCCCTTGAAGTTGGTGTCGATATAGCCTGTTGCACCCTCAACATCAACAACGTTCATTCCGCTGAACTTGCCTATTCCCTTCAGCAGATCAACTGCGGAGATCATGGAAGCCTTCAGACCGTATACCTTCTCGAAGTCCTCCAGCTGCGCTCTTACGCCCTCGCCCCAGAACCATACGCAGTTTGCGGGACGCAGACCTCTTGCTATCCTTGCCTTGTTTACAGGGTGATCTTTCAGCAGTTCGCTGGAACTGCTTGTGATTGACGAGATTTCTATGGTGCGTGCCGACCTTCTCGATTCCGTCGATGCGGCGTTGAG
>USNJ01000307.1 GCA_900556055.1 uncultured Ruminococcus sp. | reverse complement strand
AAGCCGCAATTATAAGGATCCCGAGCCTGCTCCGAATATCAATATCGAAACTGCGGATAAGTCGGATGACCATGGCTTTGTGGATCTCAGCAAGGAAAATAAGCAGTCTGAACCTGACGGAACTCCGTTTTCTTACGGCGATATGCGAAATGCGACCAACGCTGATTCATCAAGGGTGAATTATACATATAATCAGCCACGGCAGAATAATGATCGGGAACAGAATGGGCAAAACGGACAGTCGAATTCAAAGGGGATATATTCGCTTATCGGATTTATTCTCGGTCTGGTGTTCCTGCTGCCGTTTATTGCGGTCGGCGGTGTGTTTGCGGCAATTTTGCTGGTGACAGTGCTTCTGTTCTTCCTTGGACTTGGGTTTGGCGCACTCGGATGTATCATCGCTGCGGTTGTGCTGATAATTGCTTCCATTCCGAACATGATATCCGAGGGACTTGCAAGCGGTCTTATGACATTTGGCGGCGGTCTGCTGTGCGGAGGCGTTGGTATCCTGCTTTGCATGATCGTCCGCGTGATAATCAAAAAGGGTATCCCGTCCATAGGCGGCTGGATCGGCAGGACATATAACAAGATCCGCAATTTCTTTGAAAGAAAGGACAGATTTCAATGATATATGACGAAAAGGAAAGGGAAGCGCAGTTTCAGACTGCTGAACCTGATGATATGAAAATATCATCGCCGCAGCCCACTCAGCCGCCTGCCATGCCTAAAAAGAAAAGAAGCGCGATAATTACTGCGGGATCGCTTATCCTTGCGGGCGCAGCGATACTTGGTGTCGGAATATCCATGAGAGGTTCTTCAAGCTCAGCTATGACTACCGTTGAAACAACGTATAATTTTGAACCGACTGCTGTTGCCGGCGATGCAATCGAGGAATATACACTTTCAGACGCAAACATCATTGACGTTACGAATGTCACATCTGTTAAGTTCAATTGCAATGCCGCAGATATTACGATAATTCCGAGTGATGTTTTCAGCTATGAAGTCATGAACTACGGTGAGCTTAATTTCAGCATTGATGATAACGGTGTGCTTGAAATAAACTATTCGGGAGATAAGGACAATTTGCTTAACGGTGAGCTCGGCACGCTTTATGTAACTGTTCCCGAACAAATGATAGACAGCATGGAAGTTCATCTTAATATGGGTTCTTTGAGCGTATCGAATTTTAAGAAAGAAAAAATGACGTTTGATCTTAATGCGGCACATCTTGACTTAATAAATCTTACAGCTTCTGAGTTCATTATTGATGTCAAAGCGGGAAGTATCAGTGCCGATGGACTTATTTCCAAGATAATTAATGTGAACAATTCCGCTTCCGATTCTTACTTTAACGATTTATATTCTCAGACTGCGGAATTTGTTTCAAATGCCGGTTCATGCACTGTTGAGAACGGAAATGTCAGCAAGCTGACGATGGACGGAAAAATGGGCGAGGTAAATTACAGCGGTGCGATCGAGGAAGGTGCTGATATTATCGTTGATATGGGAAATTCATCGATCAATCTGAACCGTTCTCCGTCGGAATATGACATCAAAGATATCAACAGCAAAATGTCTGACATAAGCATAAACGGAATTGATATCGAAGAATATAACAGTGCAAATAATTCGGGAAACATACCGATAAATATAACGGCAAATATGTCCGATGTTTCGATAAATGCACAGTAAAAAAGTGCGTGGGATTCATATCTCACGCACTTTTGCTATGTCTGTGACGGTAAGCGTTTTTCCGCTGACCCTGAAGCTTACGGAGTATTCCGCAAAGTCGAATGTGTATATTCTGTCAGGCTGATCCTGATACTGAGGACGCGGATCCTGTGCAAGGACTTCAATAAGTGCATCTTTTATGTTACTTCTGATTTTCCCTATCAATTGATAGGGAAAATCAACATCAAGCACTCCTTCCTTTTGCTGTAACGCAAACCCTCCGTCAGCATCGGGGTGCGAATCTGTGTATGGCAGATATGGCTTGATGTCGATAACAGGCGTTCCGTCCATCATATCTCCGCCGGAAATATATAAAACAGGTGCTTCGGGACATTCACGGTCAATTTTCAGAAGCTTCACTGAGGATAATCCTATTGAATTGGGACGGAACGGCGAACGGGTCGCAAACACTCCGACACGCTTGTTTCCTCCAAGCCTCGGCGGACGGACTGTGGGCGACCATTTATCACGCACAGCCTCCG
>USNJ01000306.1 GCA_900556055.1 uncultured Ruminococcus sp. | reverse complement strand
GGAGTATTCCGCTACTACAACGCCGCATTGGATATTCTCATGGAAAACGCGCGCAATCAGAAATTGGTGGAGGAATACGCCGCGAAGCTGCACCGCTGGCCGGAGGCGCGCAAAGAAAATTCTGCCGTGAAAACAGGGTGTTCGGAAAGATCATCATTCTGTTTGATGAATTCGGAAGGTACATAGAATACACGGCTGCAAATCCGTCAGTTGCGGGAGATTCCTCACTTCAGCAGATATTTGAAGCTATACAGAATGCCGACGGAAATATACTTTTTGACGGTTTCATACAGTCCGATCTTAATGCTTATCTCAGCAGGATCGACAAGTCATCGAACATCATAAGATACGTCGGAAGATATGAGATCAGCGACAAATATTACATCTCTTCCAATTTTGAGACGATACTTGCAAATCTGATAACAAAGAAGGATGAGCAGAATTTCAGCGAGACGGTTGAATATAACATTGATGAAGTTTACCGGGCATATAATCAGAAGATCCATGCAAATCTGATAAGATGGAACAAAAGTGCATCTTCAAGAAGCGTATGGAGCGACAGTCGGCTGTTTGATGCGGTTATAGCAAAGGGCTGTTATCCGCTGCACCCCTTTGCTGTATGGCTGCTCTCAAATACATCTGCATGGATGCAGCAGCGTTCGACAATTGCATTTGCAGAGGAAATGTTTTCTGCCGTAAAGGAAAAAGAGATAAGTGCAAAGCATATCGAATACATTTATGCTGCGGATATAATTGATTCTGCGCTTTTTGCGGAAATGCTGAATTCCGAAGAGAAGGGTCTTGTTCAGAGTCAGTATTGTATGCTTTTCAGAGATATAATGCTGAAATACGGCGACAAGCTGTCAGATAATGAGAAAACCGCACTGAAAGCTATACTTATAATCAATATATGCAGATTTTCAACAGCTGACAGGACAGACTGCATTGATGCAATAAAATATTGCTCAAAGCTTTCTGAGAATGAAGCGTCAGAGGCAGTGAAAAAGCTTGAAAATAATTTCGGGGTCATATCCTTTGATGCGGCTTCCAACAGATTCGATCTTATGGCAGAAGCAAACGGCATGAATGAATTCAAGCGTGAGCTTATCCGCAAAAAGCTTATGGTCAGTGCTTATAACGGTGCAGCTTCCTGCGATGAAAAGCTGTATAATGCACTGGATCTGGATTCGCGCGAAGAAACTCCTTTCGGAAGGGAAAACAAGATATATTCGGGAGAATGGAGCTTTGAAAAGAGACTGATATGTGCAGCTGCATTCAATGATGAATATTGCAGGAGCCTTGGGCATTATTTCAGCAGCGCTGTTGACGGAGAAACTCCCAGGGGCATTATCGTGTATGTTTATTGTGACAAAAATGCGGACAGGGATATAAAGCTGATGCAGGAGCTTTATCGGCAGTACAGACTTAACGAGATGCCGCTGATATTGTATCTGCTGGTGGACAGGGAGGGCGATCTTCCGGATATTCTCAGGTCGGGGGAAGCACTCAGACGTTTTTCTCCGTCTGAAAAAGACAGATTTTCAAGATTTATTGCTGCGTATGACAGAGAGATCTCAAAGCATACCGAAAAGTGTGTAAGATCACTTCTCGATGAAAAGATAATAATGGGGAAAAATGGCGCAGAAAGATGCGATGTGCGCCTGCGCAGCCTGTGCATGAAGGCTTTTGAATCTGCATATACAAAAACCATACCGTTTGCTTTTGATGGATTTGAAAAGAAGATATCACCTCAGGCAAAAAGAAATTTTGCGGAGCTGTGCAGCTGTATGTACAGCGGTTCGATGACAAACGCGCAGATGTATCAGTCATTTTCTCCGCAGCTGAAAAACCGTATACAGGCTGTGCTTTCTACGTCTTCACAGACATCGTGGCAGGTGTTTGACAGCAGGTACAGACTTTGCGATCCGCAGAACAGTGCTGTCAAAAGGATATATAATGATGCTATGGAGCGCATCGGAACTGAAAATGCAGAAAGCATAGGACAGATATTCGGCAGATATCTGTATGCTCCGTATGGCATGAACAAATACTGTCTTACGCTGTTTATTATCTATTTCATAAGCCGCAGCATCGGCAAAATACAGCTTGCACAGGGCGATGTTATCCTGAAAAGAGCTGATTTTACACAGCTCGTGATCCGGAATGACAAAAAGATGTATGAATCGCTTGCACGTCTGAAGATAATGATGAGCGATAAGTCGAATGACGAAA
>USNJ01000305.1 GCA_900556055.1 uncultured Ruminococcus sp. | reverse complement strand
GTAAAGCCCGGCGTTCGGATGTCCGTTTTAAAGCAGGATCACTTTGCTTACGATGAATATACCGTGCTGGATACCGTTATAATGGGAAATATGCGCCTTTACGAGATAATGAAGGAAAAGGATGCGCTCTATGCCAAGGAGGATTTTTCCGATGAGGACGGAGTTCGTGCCAGTGAGCTTGAAGCGGAATTTGCCGAACTGAACGGCTGGGAGGCTGACTCTGATGCGTCCAAGCTTATACAGGGACTCGGACTTTCCGAGGATATTCTCTACACTCAGATGTCCGCTTTATCGGGCAATGAAAAGGTAAAGGTGCTGCTTGCTCAGGCACTTTTCGGCAATCCTGATATTATCCTGCTCGACGAGCCTACCAACCATCTTGATATTGATGCTATTACATGGCTTGAAGACTTTCTTGCCGAATATTTCGGTACTGTAATTGTTGTATCTCACGACAGACATTTCCTTAACGATGTTTGTACGCATATCGTTGATATCGACTATACAAAGATAAAAATGTATGTCGGAAACTATGAGTTCTGGTCGGAATCCAGCCAGCTTATCCAGCGTATGATAAAGCAGCAGAACAAGAAAAACGAGGAAAAGATCAAAGAGCTGAAAAGCTTTATCGAACGATTTTCCGCAAACAAATCCAAGTCACGTCAGGCGACTTCAAGACGTAAGCTTCTTGATAAAATCTCAATCGAGGAGATGCCTGCGTCCAGCAGAAAATATCCGTATATCGGATTTACTATGGACAGGGAAGCGGGCAAGGATATTCTTCAGGTTGACAGTCTTTGCAAGAAGGTCGATGGTGCAGAGCTGAAAAATATCAGCTTTACCGCAGCCAAGGGAGATAAGATCGCATTTATCGGAAATGAACAGCAGATCACGCTTCTTTTCAAGCTTCTTGCCGAGGAGATCGAACCCGACAGCGGCGAGATAAGATGGGGCGTTTCGACCTCGCGTTCATATTTCCCGAAGGACAGCTCCGAGCTTTTTAATGACTGCGAGCTTTCCATTCTCGACTGGATGAGGCAGTATTCAAATGATGTCACCGAAACATATCTCAGAGGATTTCTCGGAAGAATGCTGTTTTCGGGAGATGAGATCTACAAGCCCGTCAATGTCCTTTCGGGAGGAGAAAAGGTGCGCTGTATGTTCTCGAGAATGATGCTTTTCGGCTCTAACGTGCTTATGCTCGATCACCCTACCAACCATCTTGACCTTGAATCCATAACCGCTGTAAATAACGGTCTTTCGGACTTTAAGGGAAATATTTTCTTCGCATCGCACGACTATGAGATAGTTGAAACTGTTGCGGACCGAATTATTGAGATCACCGATGACGGCGTTCTCGACAGACGTGGAAGCTATGAGGACTTCATTGAATTCCGCAGAAATATGGGACTTCCGTCCGTTACGCTGTAATAAAAAATACGGGCATGACATTTTGTCAGGAAATGTCATGCCCGTATTTTTATTTGATTTATATCGAAACATATTCGGGATCGGAATTTACCCGTTTGAAATGTTCGTCTACGGCATTCTTGTCAACATTGTCGCCGATAACTATAAATACCGACTGACCGTCGGATATCGGAGCTATTTCGATCTTTCCGTCAGCAGCATTGAGCTTCAGCCAGCTGCCGTCATCGTCCTGAGTAAAGCCCTTGATACGGTAGATCTTTCCGCATTTTTCATCGGATAAAATGCCTTCGATAACATTTCTTAGGTCATCGTGCTTTATCCTGATATGCATAAAATAATGCGTCATGCTGCGGATATCATCATTGCTGAACAGCTTTACATAGCTCTCATTGCGATATCCCGCAGACATCAGAGAGGAAAAATCATCATCGGTCAGTGTGTTCCATTCTCTGCAGATAATGTCATCTGATGAAAAATGTCTGCGGCATTTGATATATTCCATGGAACGGTTTATGTGGGAAAGTATGCGCTCGGAGGTCTCGGCGGGGGATTCACTGCCGCTTACGGCGGAAAGCTTGCTGATAAGAAGTTTTCCGCTGCATGATGCTTCCGAACCGAGAAGATATTCCATCTGGTCGGACAGATCATCATTCAGTTCCGCATCAACTATCGAGAAAATGCTGCCGATCTCAAACCATCTGTCAAGAGGAGATTCATAAAGAGTGTCGAAAAATTCGTCCATGTCGAAAATTCCCGAAGGCTCAATTATAACCCTGTCGAAATGCTGCATTCCGAGGGCAATAAGC
>USNJ01000304.1 GCA_900556055.1 uncultured Ruminococcus sp. | reverse complement strand
GCGGGATATCTGTTCATGCTCTCTATGTCGATGATGATACCGTCGGGAACGGAAAGATAGCCAAGCTCGATAGCCGTGCTGATAACATTGACCATGCTTCGTCCGAATACTGCGACCTTTCTGTCATAGCGCACAGCCATGTTGCAGATCTGCTGTATTCTGTGGATATTCGATGCAAATGTCGCAATGATTATTCTCTTGCCCTCAGCCTTGTCAAACAGCTTTTCAAAGGAGCTTCCGACTGTTCTTTCGCTCTGGGTATAGCCTTTTCTCTCGGCATTCGTGGAATCAGCCATCAGTGCGAGAACGCCTCTGCTTCCAAGCTCGCCGAATCTCGCCAGATCAATTATTCCGCCCTCTATCGGCGTATAATCCACCTTGAAATCTCCCGTATGAACGAGAACGCCCGCAGGTGTGTGTACAGCAAGAGCTACCGCATCGGGGATAGAATGATTTACTCTGATAAATTCAACTGCCATGCAGCCCATTCTGACCGTCTGTCTCGGCATAACGACATTCAGCTTTGCGCTTGCAAGAAGGTTATGCTCCCTGAGCTTTCCCTCGATAAGTCCGATAGTCAGACGTGTCGCATAAACGGGGATATTCATCTTTTTCAGGAGATATGCAAGTCCGCCGATATGGTCCTCATGACCGTGAGTGATAACTATTCCCCTGATCTTGTCTGCGATCTGCTCAGCATATGTGAAATCGGGAATGATAACATCTACGCCGGGAGCGTCGCTGTCGGGGAATGCAAGTCCGCAGTCAATGATAAACGCATCGTTTGAATATTCAATGATCGTCATATTCTTGCCGATCTCATTGAGTCCGCCGAGGGGGATTATCTTCAGCGGGCTGCGCTTTACGGAGCGGTGATTGCTCGATACCGACGGGAAAAGCACCGCCTGACTGTCATTGGTCATAGGATGCGGAGTGTTGCGCATATTTGCCTCGGCAACAGCCTCTGCGTATGTTTTCTTCTGTGTCTGACGTCTTGGACGGTTGAATTTCTGCTCGTATGCGATATTTCTTTCAGGAAGTATTTTCTGTTCGGGTGCATAGCTTTTCTGCTCAAAAGGCTTCTGCTCTGCCGCAGGTCTCTGCTCATAAACAGGCTTCTGTACGGGTGCCTGCTCATAGTTTCTGTGTGTATTCTTATTGTAATAGCGGTTGTTTTTGTATTCATACGGCTTGCGTTCCTGATCGCCGGTGTTCTGCTTCTGACTGTAAATTCCCGGGGAACGGTATCTGTTCTGACTGCCGTAGGATCTGTTTCTGTTTTCGTATTTATTCGGCTTCGGCGATATTTTTTCAGTAAATGTGCTTATATCGGGCTGAATATTTTTGTTTTCTGTCTCCGGCTGCTTATTTTTCGGCGCAATTCTCTCTCCGAATTCGTTTAATCCATCAAATTGATTTTTTTCCACAAGATTACCTCACTTAAATATTAGTACTGATTCATAAAAACTGACGGCGCAAAAATTCTGTTTTCGTAATGTAACTACAATAACACATTTCCGTTTCAATAAAGGGGATTATTTTTTCCCGATCACATATAAAGATCCGTTCAGCCGTCACAAATAAATAATTCCGCAGATAAAAATGCATTCCCGTCAGAACAGAATAAACGGGATTATCCGTTATCCGAAAAGCTTCGGATCATTTTTTGCATATATCCGTGCGGACAAAATACCGTCTCCCGACCGGTATGTAAAAAATATGCCGACAAATGTCATAAAATCGGCAGTTTACTCATTATATCGTCAAATTAAAACCGCAGAAAACCGAACACAAAAACTTATAGCTTATTATATCCCATTTTACCCTTATTGTCAAGTATCGTTATAACAATTTATACCATACAAAAACAAGCGTTTTTGTGATAAGAGTGCATAGCGGAAAACGCCGTACCTATGTGTTTTTAAATTATAATGGATCACATATATGAATTTATTGTTAATCAAATGGTAACTTTCATATTTTCTATTGACAAACGACTTGTCATACGCTATAATAAATATCGTTGAATTGATATGCACCATTAGCTCAGTTGGTAGAGCAACTGACTCTTAATCAGTGGGTCCTGGGTTCGAGCCCCCGATGGTGCACCAAATGGCCCGTTGGTCAAGCGGTTAAGACTCCGCCCTCTCACGGCGGCATCGGGAGTTCGATTCTCCCACGGGTCACCAATTGCTTTTTAGCAATAATTAAATAGTCGGTGTTTGTGGCTGTGAGGTCCCACC
>USNJ01000303.1 GCA_900556055.1 uncultured Ruminococcus sp. | reverse complement strand
AGGCTTCACACGTGTGAAGATGTGTTTCGTATTTATATATCATAATCAATCTCCCAAGTTTTTTTTACTATTATATCTCCTTATTGTGAACTTTTCAACGTTATTGTGGAATAGTATGCAAATACGAGAAAAAATAGTGGGAAAATTATATGTAAATACTGTTGTAATTACGGGGGAAATCTGATATAATATAATGTGATGTAATTTGTATAAATGCCCGTATTACGGTGAAAAGTTAAGATCTATGATGAGAAGTTTTGGTGATTGATGAATGTCTAAAAAGAAAAATACAGTGCAGAATCCAGACCAGAATAATGTAAATGCTGCTCCCGAGGATGACCTTCTTGCATTTGTAAAAAATGCTGAAAATGCGCATACGGTCAGCACTGTTACAAATGCTGATGCAAAGCCTGCTCAATCCGAAGCAAATGAGACTGAAAAGGCGACTGAAAAGCCTGAAAGCAGTGTACCTGAAAAGGAACCCGCACCGGTTCAGGATGAAAACAAGTCTGAAAAACCAAAGGCTGCCGAGGCTGAGCCTGAGGAAAATATATCCGACATTTTTGCTCAGAAGGACAGGGAATTTGCCGAGAAAATGGGATTTGCGGCAGTTGAGCCTCCCAAAAAGCCCCAATCCGCAGGCAAGACTGACAGCGATGCTGAGAAAAAGGCTGCATTTGTTTCATCTGCGTCCGGCAAGGCATATCATTCCGAAAAGCCTGAGCCCGAACAGCCTAAAAAATCCGAACCGTCAGCACATGCGAAAAAATCATACAAGCCCAAGGATCCTATGTTCGTTCAGAAGCTTGTTAAATCGGGAATTATTGGCGTTGTTGCTATTGTCGGTGTATATTTTATCAGCATGATCTATTCAAAATCACTTGCTGATGATGAAATATCCATTCTTGAAAAAAAGCTGCTCACTATGCGGGGAGGTCAGCTTGATTCCGGCATAACCGAGATCGACGGAATTGCACTGAGTGAACGTGAAAATCTCGGACTTTCCGAATATCTCTGCGACAGTGACGGCGACGGGCTTTCCGATGCATATGAGATCAATGTCAGCAAGACTGATCCGACAAATCCTGACAGCGATGCCGACGGGCTTTCCGATGGCCTTGAGATCAAGGCATCTCTTGATCCGAACAATAAAAAGACGAACGGAACCGACATAGATGCGAAGCTTACAATGTCAGCAAGCTTTACAGCGGGAAATGTTACGGCTGATGTTACCGGAACTCCGTACATATATAAGTGCGTTATCGAGCAGTACAATAACAACAGTATGAGAGGCGTTCCGGGCGTTATTGGAAATGTTTATCAGTTCTATGCTCCGAATATTGAGGACGGCACGCTTACTTTTAAATATACCGATGAAGATGCTGCAAAATGGAGCGGCGATCCGCAGAATATCGCAGTTTATTGGTATAATGAAAACGAAGGCAGATTCGATATGCTCAACAGCACACTTGATACATCTGCGAAAACTGTTTCAACCAAGGTCACGGAAAGCGGGATTTTCGTGCTTGGAGATACGCAGGTCGTTTCCAATACCGATTACAGCACAAATATCTTCTTCCTTATAGATAATTCGGGTTCTATGTATCCCGAAGCACTCTGCAAGGGTTCTGAGGAAAATGATGTCGATTTCAAGCGTCTTGACCTTGCAACATCTATTATGGATCAGATCGAAGGAGATACAAATTTCGGACTTGCGAAATTTACATCCACATATACAAAGCTTTGTGATCTGACATCCGATAAGGAAAAGATCAACAGGCAGTTAGATTCTATCAAGGAATCAAAGGAGATATTCAACGGAACTGAGATCGCCGGTTCGCTTTCCAAGGCGGTCGCTGCGTTCAAGGGTACTGATCCTTCCGACCGAAACTATATACTCCTTCTGACTGACGGTATGCCTACTCTTGAAAATAAGGCTAACGATGAGAAGGCGATAAAGGATGCTGTTGACAACAATATCACGGTTTTCGTTATCGGACTTGGTAAATACGTCGATTCAGATTATCTTACAAACATTGCCGAATCTACTGACGGTGCATATTTCCAGGCATCAAATGCAAATGCGCTCGAGGCAATAATCGAAAAGATCAATTCGTTCATGAGCTACGGCATAGTTTCATCCGACGGAGAATCCGAGGAAGAGAGCGGCGATTCAAACAGTCTTTCCGATATGTTCATGATAGCTGACACGGGATTCAGCGCAAAGAAGGACGGACTTGCTTACCGTGA
>USNJ01000302.1 GCA_900556055.1 uncultured Ruminococcus sp. | reverse complement strand
AGCATCTGGGGAGAAACTGCTGCGCTGCTGATATTTAATGTTCTGTTCGGTATGCTTGATTGGTTCAATATGGGACATTCATTTCTTGTAGGCCTTTTGTGGATATGGGGCTATAAAAAAAGTGGACATCTGATAGTACCGATGATAGCACACGGTGGAATGAATCTTATATCAGTAGCTTATTATATTATTACAGCGTGAGGGCATCGAGATCGCTAAGGCACAGGGCAAGTACATGGGCAGAAAGCCCATTGAAATTGACTGGACGAGGTTCGGTCAGCTTTATGGGGAATGGAAGTCAAAGAGTATCACAGGCAGGGACTTTATGCGGAGAATGGGCTTGTCGGCTAATACTTTTTACCGCCGTGTCAGGGAGTATGAATCCACTCACGGCTTTGCCGAGCCTACCTCTGCTTGACAGCCCCCTCAGACGAACGGAAATGCCCGTCAGAGCCGTCCGAGCCTACGGAGCGGAATACTTAACCGTCTGAAAAGAAAAGACCTGAGAAGTGCTTGTGTGAGCAAATCTCAGGTCTTTGTGAGTTATTCAGTTCCAAAAGGGTATGCTGTCATTGTGGCGTGCGCCATAATGCTGATTTGAACCCCAGCGGAACGGAAAGTGAGTGTGTCATTAGACTAAGGCTTTTGAAATTGATCACATTAAGTCCCGATAAGCTGAATAAATGCGTTTATAGATATAATGTCGATTGCAGAAAAGAACAGTGTTTCAATTGCACGTTCAATCTTCTTGTCGCTCCTTGCGAAAAGAAGATAAGCGGCAGTCACAAGTATACTTCCAATTACGACCACTGAAATTGGAATGTCCAGTGCTGCTTCATGCGCTGCATAACTGTACTCCAAACCAAATAAACCCACGATGATAAGATACATCATCGTATCTGAACATTTCGAGAACTTATCAAATGTGTATCGGTCATTCTGGTCAAAAATAAGATACACATAGCCAATTACTATTGTTATCACACATATCGGAACGCAAAAATCATATAGACGATTCCATAGTAGCATCGCACCGACCGCATAATAACATATCGTTCTTGCAAGTTCTATTAAAAAGCTGCGGTCGGGAATATGCTTTTTCAGTGTTGACGAAAATATAAAACGCTCAGGATACCACGAGAATAGTATTTCACGGATTCCGCTTCTGTCGGTCAATGTTGCAGCGATAAGCCCTAAAATCGAATCTAACACACACATAGCACGGGTATGTCCTGTAATTGCGAGAATTATGTTAATACTGATCAGGAGTAAAACGAGCAGTGCAATAATTAGGAGTCTAAGCCAGAACAAACGCTTTTCCCGTTTTTTACGGCGCACTCGTTCATCATGTAATTGCTTTCTTCTCTCCTGTTCTGCGGCGCTCAAAGGCTTCCTTCGGTGATGTCTCCGTTTCGTACTCATATTCTCAACCCCTACGAATGCATATTACACTTGTCCTAATCTGAATTATAGCAAATCGCTCTGAAAAAGTCAATCACCTGAAAAGAAAAAGCCTGATTCCGTCATAAAATCAGGCTTTCTTGGTTTACCTATATTTGCCGATATAAGGTTCGCTCTGGATATGTGTCCTAAAGTGAAGTGTAACAAGGCAGAGATGATACCTATTTCTATGTGCTTTAAAGCCAGAAAGTTATAAAAAACAACTTCGATCAGTTCCCAACTTTCAGCAGCATTTTCATACACATATAAAAAAGCCGAAACGTTTTGTTTCGGCTTTAAATATATCGGCATTTATCTATCTTTCCGGGTCGTCACCAACCAAGTATTTTCGACGTATATGAGCTTAACTTCTGTGTTCGGAATGGGAACAGGTGGAGCCTCATAGCTATCAACACCGATTATAATTAAACACCAATTAAACTGTAGCTTTTAATTGGTGTTCAATAAAAATTCCGGTGCACCATCACGGACTCGAACCGGGGACCCACTGATTAAGAGTCAGTTGCTCTACCAACTGAGCTAAAGGCGCAGGTTTGAGAGATATCCTCCCATCGGACGCCCCCTCAAAACCGAACAATGTATAACTCCGTGCCTCCGGCAATGCCTGCATATCGTAGGTCAAGCCCTCGGGCTATTAGTACCGGTCAGCTGCACACGTTACCGCGCTTCCACCTCCGGCCTATCAACCAGGTAGTCTTCCTGGGCCCTTACTCCATGAAGGATGAGAGATCTCATCTTAGGGGGAGTTTCACGCTTAGATGCTTTCAGCGTTTATCTCGTCCGTACATAGCTACCCAGCTATGCCCTTGGCAGGACAACT
>USNJ01000301.1 GCA_900556055.1 uncultured Ruminococcus sp. | reverse complement strand
GCACAAATCTTTGATTTTCAGCCAACAACTGCCCGATGGGCAGTTGTTGAGTACGGACTATATAAACGATATACGGAAGGTGAATCGTTTTGAAAAATGAAAACATAAATCCGATCATATCTCTCGATTATCCCGACCCCGATGTTATAAGGGTGGGCGATACATACTATATGGTCTCTACTACAATGCATTTCTTCCCTTGTTGTGAAATTCTCCGTTCCTATGATCTTGTAAACTGGGAACACGCCGTATATGTCTGCGATACTCTTGATAATACTCCCGCTCAGAGACTGGAGGAGGGAAATATTTACGGTCAGGGAATGTGGGCAGCTTGTATAAGATACAATAACGGAAAATATTATGTCTGCTTCTCCTGCAATGACACTCACAAAACATATCTTTACACCACAGAGGATATTTACGGCAAATGGGAAAAAAGCACCATTGAGGGGTTTTATCATGACTGCTCACTTCTCTTTGATGATGACGGACGGGTCTATATTGTTTACGGAAACAGGGAGATATGGCTCACAGAGCTGAGTGATGACCTATCCGCTCCGAAAAAGAATGGCTTGCACAGGAGAATAGTATTTGACAAGGACAATAAAGTGCTCGGATACGAAGGCTCTCACATTTACAAGATAAACGGAAGATATTACGTTTTCTTTATTCATTCCCGCCCCGACAGATGGATGCGCTGTGAGGCTTGCTTTTCATCAGACAGCCTTGAAGGGGAATTTACAGGTGGAGACTGCCTTGAGGATACTATGGGTTACTGCGGTCAGGGAGTTGCCCAGGGAGGTATTGTCGATACCCCCGACGGTAAATGGTATGCCATTCTCTTTCAGGACAGAGGGGCAGTGGGCAGGATACCCGTTCTCATACCTGTTTCATGGGATAATGACCGACCGATCTTCGGAGAAAATGGTAAAGTACCCGAAAGCTTTGAGATACCAACCTCCAAAGCGGGATATTGCTATGCCCCGCTGACCTCCTCCGACGATTTTAAAGGGGAAAAGCTTTCTCCATGCTGGCAGTTTAATCATCAGCCGGATAAGGAATACTATTCTCTTAACCCACAGAAGGGCTGCTGCAGAATTACCTCGGGAAGGCTGTGCAGTGATATTCTCCATGCGAAAAACACATTGACTCAACGTATGACCTACCCTCGCTGCACTGCGATCGTAACTATCAACACAAAGGGACTGAAAAATGGCGACGCTGCGGGAATATGCGCTTTACAGGGCTGCTATGCGTGGATAGGAGCGTCTGTGCGGGACGGTGCAAAGTTCATTGAAATGGACTCTATGAGCGGGGACGGCACTGTAATAACAGAAAGCATTCCCCTTGATGCCGATTTTCTCACCGTGGGAATATCCGCCGATTTTGAGAACATGAAAGACGAGGCAGTGCTTTTCTATATTGAAAACGGTGAAAGAAAACAGCTTGGTGGCAAGCACAAATTATATTTTAAGCTTGACCATTTTACAGGCTGCAGAGCGGGACTGTTTATGTATTCAACCGAATCAGCGGGAGGATATGCCGAATTTTCGGAATTTGTAATGAAATGAGCAAAAAATGGAGCGTGAGTTTTTTCTCACGCTCCATAAAATTTGTAAGTATATTTTTATTTTAAAAATCAGATACGTTCATTTCATAAACACAAATTCGATCATCTCGAAAAGGCTTCTGTTCTTGAAATAATCAGCAGTCCAGCCGTGATAATCCGTTGATATCTTAAAATAAACAGCGTGTCTGCCCGTAACAGCTTTGACGATCGTTTTAACGATACCGCTGCCCTGACCGATATCACAGACTCCGATCTCCTCATCATCGGCGAATATGTGCATATGACAGTTACAGCCTGTTCCGTTGATCTTAGCGGCAAATTCCATTGTTTTGCTTGAAAAGTCCTCACCAAAATCAAAATACTTGTAGCCGATAACATCACCGTCGTGAATGTTCATTATTATCCGTTCAAACAGATTCTTTTCGGTAATAAAGGATCTTCCTTTAAGGACGCAGGCAATATCCGCAGGAGTGATCTCATAGGGGTTAAGGCTGTCTGCAAATCCCAGAGATGTGGGCTCAACAGGTGGGATAGTACCGTCGGGAAGGATTTCGATCTTTTCAACGCAGCCACGTCTTGACATGATAGTACCGTTTGTCATTCTGTGATAGAAAACATACCACTGACCGTTTATGCAGGCAACAGAACCGTGATCGTTTCCGCCGGGGTAATCCATTCCGCTGTCGATAATATATCCCCTGTATGTAAAAGGTCCT
>USNJ01000300.1 GCA_900556055.1 uncultured Ruminococcus sp. | reverse complement strand
AGGTCTTCCGTGATGCCCGCCGCTTTCATCAGCGACTGCATCATCGTCTCCAGCCGGCTGTTCGCCGTCTTGTCGATCTCCCGCAGATGAGGGTACAGCTTCTCGGACAGGATCAGCTGATTCCACAGGACTGGACGATTCTCCCGGAGATATTTCTTCCGCATTCTCCCGTACTTGCCGATAGGTTCCGCTGTCTGCTCGGACAGCTTCAGATCCGGTATCTGATAGTCTCCGTTCCTCATGTACGTCAGTTCGCTCATTGGTAACGCTCCTTTCACGCTCGTAATTTTTGATGGTAACTTCAATGGTTCTGAGCACCTGCTCGCTGGCTTCGCTGATAGCAGAACCCAGCGCGGCAATGGTTTCCGGAGTATTGAAATCAAAGACGTTCAGGAAATCCTCATGCTCAAAGTACTCCTCCGGAGACAGCCCGCAGCGTGCCATAAGGGTATATGCCGTGCTGACGGATGCCGCATTTTTGAAAGCAACTCCGATGTTGAAGCTATCATATTCTTCGAGGAAAGAATCTGCAACGATGTCGCAGATATCACGCTGGTGTTCTTCCCAATACTCGTCTGCGAGTCGGGACGCAATGTGTTCAAGCTGATTGGCAAGCCCACCGCTGCCGCTTTCTTCAAAGCGTCGTTCCAACGCCGCAGACACAGCGTCTGCGTGTTCGTTGCGGTATTCCCAAAGAAAAGGGCGGCGAGATCGCTCATCGCCGCCTGTGTCTGCTACGTCAAAAACGTATTTTATTCTGGGGTTATCGCCGGAAGTGTCCAGAAGCGCAATGCCCTTGGAACCTCTCCGGACATAACGTCGCATCTGCGTATTCCAAAGGTCATAGTCCGCACAGGCGGTTGCGTCCGGGCGCTGAGCATAGACCATAAGCTGCTCGTTGTACGGGTACTTATATAACCTTGCCGCCGTTTCCAAAAACGCCGTCCAGGACTGCAAGCTGCCGGTGATCTGTCTGGCCGTGTGGTCTGCCATCTGCGAATAGAATTGTATTTTGCTGGGTATTTTGGATACCTCCTTATAGTTGGATAGCCGATAGGTCGTTTGACCTACCGGCTTTTGCAGGATCAGAAAACAGGCTTATCAGAATTGCCTGTTTTCTTTGATGAAATCCATAATATTGATGTGGCGGATACCGTTGCGCTCTTGAATCACCTTGTCAGTTGTAGCCACATATTTGGGATAGTTATCACCCTTGATTGCTTCAAGGCTCCTATATTCTCTGTCCTCTGTTTCTTTGCTGGCAAGAATGGTATAAGCGACCTGAACATAGGAATAGCTCAAATTCCTGTCACGCAGGATGAAGTCGCATTCCAGCTTTCCGATCCTTCCAACGCTGATTTTATAATCATAACTTGCCGCATAGTTGAAAACGATGTTCTCAAGCGCTGGGCCGTAATTGATTCGGTTGTCCGTATTCAATGCGTAGTAGAAAGAGAAATCGGAAAGATAATATTTCTTCTCGCCTTTCAACGATTTTCTCGATTTCATATCGAATCGGTCGCATGGCATCAAAATTTTAGCGTTAACAAGAGCTTCAATATATCGATTGACCGTCTCACGTTTTACATTCGTCCCATTTTTATTCAGGTCGTCCACAATGTTCTGAATACTTGTTGTCGATCCGAAATTGTTTATGAGATATTTCATTACCGCGTCAAAAACGGTTCTGTTTCGGATGGTGATTCTCTTCTGAATATCTTTCTTATAAATCTCATCTATCAAGCCTTGGACATAAGTTCTCTTATCACTGATGGAATCCAGCTTGACCGCATAGGGGAATCCTCCCTCATAGATATACGCATTCAAAAGCTCTTGCGAATCAGCGGGAATGTTCTTTCCAAAGAATCGTTTCATTCCGATAAACTCGTCCGGCGTAAGGGGCAAAATATTAAACTCCAAATATCTGCCTGTTAGCTTTGTGGCAAGCTCGCCGCTTAACAAATACGAATTGGAGCCAGTCAGGAAAATGGAAAGATTACCTTCTTCCCTCCAGGAATTGATTACAGACTCAAAGTTCTTGACATTCTGTACTTCATCGATAAACAAGTACTGCTTTTTATCGGGGCAATAATTGCTTTCAATCAATTTGTCTAGCTGTTCCGGTTCGGATATCTGCAGATATGGGCGTTTATCGAGGTTGAAGTATAAGATATCATCCCAAGATACTCCTTCTGCCAGCAGTTCTCCGATAATCATTTTCATTATAGAGGACTTTCCGCAGCGTCTGACGCCGGTAAGCACCTTAATAATTTCGCATTCATGATAAAAGC
>USNJ01000299.1 GCA_900556055.1 uncultured Ruminococcus sp. | reverse complement strand
CCCGCCACACGCTGGTACCCAGGTTGGTGACCAGGCTGGTGATCTGGGGCATTACTTTGGACTGGACCCATTTTTCAATGTCCGCAAAGTAATTTTCATAGTTGTCCCTATAGAACTGCACCAGGCGTTCGTCCTCGCCAAAGGTGGCCGTGGCCCAACTGAGCAGCTGGTCCGCCTTGCCGGGCAGAGCATTCCACAGCATCTCAATGCTCTGCAACAGCTGGGGTACCACCATGGTGATCAGGGCATAGACCACCAGAATGCCCACCAGCAGGGAGATCACTGCCACGATAATGAGCAGGTAGGGACCCAATACGTCCCAGATATCCCGCAGCACAAAGCCCTTGCAGCCCATTTCCTTCATCTGATCGCCGTAGAACTTCTTTTCTGCGTGATCCATATTTTCAAGATCATTATAATTTGTACGCTTGCCGCGTTTCATATTGTCGCCCCCTGGGAACTTTTCAGGAATCCCTTGCAGGATCCCAAAACAAGGCTATGCCGCCCTGGTTATGATTCATACTGTACAAAGTATAGCACATTGCGTACAAAATGTCAATGAATCCGTATTATAAGCGTTCGTTTTTGTAGCATATGTACAAATCTTAAACAGTGAAAATGGCACAATTGCTCTGTCTGAAGGGCAATATATGCCGAAAAAAAAGGGACTGCTGAAAATCCGCAGTCCCATTTGTGCAAATTGACCAATGTAATCAGCTCAGCCCGAAGCTGATCTCCAGGGCATTGTTCACCTGGCTCATGGAGGGAGCGTCCAGCTCTCCCATCCGCTCCTTCAGCCGGCGCTTGTCGATGGTGCGGATCTGCTCCAGCAGCACCACGCTGTCCCGGGACAGACCGCAGCTTGCCGCCCGCAGCTCGATGTGGGTGGGCAGCTTTGCCTTCTCCCGCTGGCTGGTAATGGCAGCGGCGATCACCGTGGGGCTGTGCTTGTTGCCGATATCGTTCTGCACGATAAGCACAGGACGTATTCCTCCCTGTTCGGAACCGACCACGGGACTCAGGTCAGCATAGTAGATCTCCCCTCTTTTTACAGACACATCAATGCACTCCAATCCGAATTTATTTACCCGTATTATTGACTTGCAGTCTGAAAATATACCATCTCGGAAATATTTTGCAGCAGTCGGAGCGGAGGTCCGTAATTCATTATATTATTGTCGGCGGAATTTTGTTAATGCAAAACCGCAGCGCCGAGAAGCTTTCCGATGGGACTTCTGAAAACATAGTCTGCATCTGAATCGCATGAGGTCTCGCTCTTGTTTATCAGCACGAGAGTTTTTCCTTTGAAATATCTTATCATTCCCGCAGCGGGATAAACTGCCAGGGAAGTGCCGCCTATGATAAGCATATCGGCAGATGAGATCTCGCTTATCGCAGTGCTTATAGCGTCGGAATCAAGCTGTTCCTCATACAGCACGACATCCGGCTTGATGATGCCGCCGCATTCGCATTTCGGGATATCTTTTGAATTCAGTATGTACTCCGCACTGTAAAATTTTCCGCAGTCACAGCAGTAATTTCTCAGCACCGAACCGTGCAGCTCAACGACCTTTCTGCTGCCTGCCGCCTGATGCAGACCGTCGATATTCTGCGTTATGACGCTTGACAGCTTTCCCTGCTTTTCAAGCTCTGCAAGGGCTATGTGAGCGTCATTCGGCTTTGCGTCAAGACAGAGCATTTTGTCACGGTAAAAGCGGTAGAATTCCGCAGTTTTGCGCATAAAAAATGTGTGTGAAAGAATAGTTTCCGGAGGATAATCATACTTTTGATTATACAGCCCGTCAACGCTCCGGAAGTCGGGGATACCGCTTTCCGTTGATACGCCGGCACCTCCGAAAAATACGATCCTGCTATGTTCGGCGATAAGCTTTTTCAGTGTTTCGGTTTCTTTTTCAAAGTCCATTTTTCAGCATTCCTTTCCGTAAATATCAACACAGACGATCTCGGGACGGTTGAAAAGCCGCAGCTCTCCGAGTCCTCTGCTTACTGCAAGATAATGTCCGTTTTTTTCGTAGATGCCCTCTTTGTATTTCGGCATAAGCTTTCTTTCGGGACTTAATATCCCGCCGATATAAGGGAGCCGTACAAGTCCGCCGTGAACGTGACCTCCGAATGATACGTCAGCGCCCCACTCGGCATATACATCAAAATCCAGAGGATTGTGTGCAAGAAGAAGAGTGAGATGATCGTCACAGCGTTTCGGTGCGATCCTGTTCATTTCATCCGGCGTAAATTCTTCCCACTGAAATCTGTGTTCACGCACGCCGCGGT
>USNJ01000298.1 GCA_900556055.1 uncultured Ruminococcus sp. | reverse complement strand
TTTTCGGGGTTGGAAAACATGACATTATCAACGCTGCCCTCCAGCTTTATAAGATTTTTTCCGACTGCGTTCAAAACACCATCTCCGTCCCACAGAATATTATACTACAAATCAAATTGAAATGCAAGATTTCAATTCATCAAAATGCAAGTTTAAGATTTTGAAATTTCAAATTTTTCATTAACACAGATATCGTTTATGCAGTTTACTATTTCAAATCCGCCGATATCATCCCGAAGCTTTCTGCATATTTCCAGCTCTGTTTCATCAGCACCCATATTCAGTACATATATTTTCATATGCAGATCCGCATCGGATATTTTGCCCATAAACTCACGCAGGACATACTCCGAGTTATGTCTGTCCGAATCGAGCGGTATAATAGCAAAAACATCGGCAGATGCACTCTGCGCTTTAGCCATCAGGCAATGTATAATGAAATTAGCCGCTTCTATGACCGCAACTACCAAAGCAACTATCAGCACCGAGATCAGACCTTCATGCATAGTACGCACCTCCGATATATACTATGCCTGCGGCTGAAAATTGTTCTTTTTATCCAAACAGAAAAAGGGCGGATGATCCGCCCTCTTAAAGTCAATTTTATAATTTCATCAAGCCTGAGCGTTCTGCTTAGCTTCAAGATCAGCAAGAGCATCGCGTCTGGACAGATTGATCCTGCCCTGATTATCGATCTCCATTACCTTAACTACGATCTCATCGCCTACGGAAACAACGTCCTCTACCTTTTCAACTCTCTGCTTGTCAAGCTTGGAGATGTGAACCAGACCGTCCTTACCGGGAGCGATCTCAACAAATGCGCCGAAGTTCATAAGACGAACTACCTTGCCCTTGTAAATAGCACCGATCTCAGGATCGTTTGCGATAGTATTGATGATCTGGATAGCCTTCTTAGCACCATCGTAATCAACACCCGATACGAATACATTACCCTCATCGTTGATGTCGATCTTTACGCCGCAGTCAGCGGAGATCTTCTGTATAACCTTTCCGCCCTGACCGATAACTTCACGGATCTTGTCAACAGGAACCTTAGTCTGAAGCATCTTGGGAGCGTACTTGCCGACGTGATCTCTGGGCTCAGGAATAGCCTTCAGCATGATCTCATCAAGGATATAAATTCTTGCTTTTCTTGTCTTTTCAAAAGCTTCCTTGATGATAGCAGGAGTCAGACCGTCAACCTTGATATCGACCTGAATAGCTGTGATACCCTTGTGAGTACCGCCAACCTTGAAGTCCATGTCGCCGAAGAAGTCTTCAAGGCCCTGGATATCTACCATGGTCATGAAGTCATCACCGTCAGTGATAAGTCCGCAGGAAATACCTGCAACGGGAGCCTTTATAGGAACACCTGCGTCCATAAGTGCAAGTGTGGAACCGCAGATAGAGCCCTGCGATGTTGAACCGTTGGAAGAAAGAACCTCAGAAACAAGTCTGAGAGCATACGGGAATTCCTCGACAGAAGGAATTACAGGCTCAAGGGCTCTTTCAGCAAGCGCACCGTGACCGATCTCGCGGCGTCCGGGTCCTCTTGAAGGCTTTGTCTCGCCTACGGAATAAGACGGGAAGTTGTAGTGATGCATATATCTCTTTGTATCTTCCTCGTCAAGTCCGTCGATCTTCTGTGCATCGCTTACAGGGCCAAGTGTAGCAACCGTAAGAACCTGAGTCTGACCTCTTGTGAACAGACCAGAACCATGAACTCTGGGCAGAACGCCTACCTCAGCAGCAAGAGGACGGATCTCGTCGATCTGTCTGCCGTCAACACGCTTGCCCTGCTTGAGCCACTCTCTTACTATCTTCTTCTGGAGCTTATAAATGCATTCGTCGATCATAGGAATTCTCTCGGAATTCTCTTCGTCGAACTTAGCGTGGATATCATCCTTGATAGGAGAAAGTCTCTCCTCACGGACGTTCTTGTCATTTGTATCAAGAGCAAACTTTACTCTGTCGGATGCGAATGCTTCGATAGCATCAAACAGGTCATGGTCAACTTCCATAGACTCAAATTCAAACTTTTTCTTGCCGATCTGAGCCTGGATATCGCTGATGAATGCAACGATCTTCTTGATCTCCTCATGACCCTTCAGGATAGCTTCAAGCATTGTATCCTCAGGGACCTGATTTGCGCCTGCTTCGATCATAACGATCTTTTCCATTGTACCTGCAACAGTCAGATTAAGATCGCTCTTTGCTCTCTGCTCGAGAGTGGGGTTGATGACATACTGACCGTCAACAAGGCCGACGACAACGCCTGCGATGGGGCCGTCCCAGGGGATCT
>USNJ01000297.1 GCA_900556055.1 uncultured Ruminococcus sp. | reverse complement strand
GGCAGCAGTTCTTCAAAACTAAGCCCGAACCTCTTACAAAGGAAGAGAAAAAGGCTTGGCTTGCAACATTTGACGGTGTTTCACTCGGTTCTGACGCATTCTTCCCGTTCGGCGACAACATTGAAAGAGCAAAGAAGTCCGGCGTTAAGTACATCGCACAGCCCGGCGGATCTATCCGTGACGATAATGTTATCGAAACCTGCAACAAGTACGGCATGGCGATGGCATTCACAGGAATCAGACTTTTCCATCACTGATAAAAAGGAGATCTCAATATGAAAATTCTTGTTGTTGGCGGCGGCGGACGTGAGCATGCTATCATCATGAAGCTTGCTGAGTCTCCCAAGGTCGATAAGCTTTACTGCACACCCGGAAACGGCGGAATTTCCCGCTATGCTGAGTGTTTCGGCGTCAAGGCGACAGATATTGACGGTGTTGTTGCGCTTGCAAAGCAGCTTTCCGTTGATATGGTAGTTGTTGCACCCGATGATCCGCTTGTTCTCGGAATGGTCGATGCTCTCAATGCTGAGGGCTTTATGACATTCGGTCCAAATAAGGCGGCTGCTATAATCGAGGGAAGCAAGGTATTCTCCAAGGAGCTTATGAAGAAGTACAACATTCCTACTGCGGGCTACGAAGTTTTCGACGATCCGCATAAGGCTGTTGAGTACATAAAGAAGCAGAACAGCTATCCCACAGTTGTAAAGGCTGACGGTCTTGCACTCGGAAAGGGCGTTGTTATCGCACAGGATGAGGCTGAAGCTGTTGATGCTGTAAAGTCCATCATGGAGGACAAGATGTTCGGTGAGAGCGGTTCCAAGATCGTTATCGAGGAATTCCTCACAGGTCCTGAGGTGTCTGTTCTTTCATTTACAGACGGAAATGTCGTTATCCCGATGATCTCGTCAATGGATCATAAGCGTGCAAACGACAATGACGAGGGACTTAACACAGGCGGAATGGGAACTGTCGCTCCCAATCCGTACTATACCGAGGATATTGCAAAGGAGTGCATGGAGAAGATCTTCCTGCCGACTATCAATGCGATGAAGGCTGAGGGACGCACATTCAAGGGCTGCCTGTATTTCGGTCTTATGATAACACCCAAGGGACCCAAGGTAATTGAGTACAACTGCCGTTTCGGCGATCCCGAAACACAGGTCGTTCTTCCTCTTCTTGACGGTGATCTCTGCGAGATTTTTGAGGCGATCTACAACGGAAAGCTTGCAGATGTCAAGTTTTCGTGGAAGAAGGAATACTGCACATGCGTTGTTATGGCATCGGGCGGTTATCCGAAAAAGTATCCTACCGGAATTGAAATGTTCGGCATGGACGACAAGGGACAGGTCGAGGGTGCATTCGTTTATCACGCAGGAACAAAGTATGCTGACGGAAAGTTTTATACCGCAGGCGGACGTGTTCTCGGCGTGACTGCAACAGGAGATACGCTCCGGGGTGCACTTGACAAGTCTTATGCCGCTGTAAGTAAGATCAGCTTCGAGAATGCGCATTACAGAAAAGACATCGGAAAGAGAGCGCTTGCTGCAATAAAATAATCGGAGATGTCGTTATGAGAGAGCTTTGCGGGATCATCAGAGATCAGGCTGAGGCGAGCTTTGCAAATCTTGAAGTTATGCTGATGACCTATGACCGTGATGAACTTGTCTGCGGGATACCTGCATGGAGATATGCCCGGCATATAATAAATTCTGCGGACAAAGGTTTTACTGATCCTGACGGTCACACAGAGCCGCCGTTTCGGTTTAATGCAATGGAAAACCGCGGCGGCAAGGTGCCGGACGATGATGAACTGCTTGATTATCTCGGATCAGTCCGTCAGAAAACATATGACTATATTGACAGTCTGACGGATGATATGCTTTATGAGAAATCAGGTGACAGCACATTCACGAGAATGGAGCTTATCCTGCGGCAGCTTCGGCACATCTCAATGCATATAGGCATGATAAATGCGCTGACTGTCATCAGGACGGACAGATTTCCGATGTATTATGATTCGGGAAAATGCAGAGATATTAATAACCGATTGTTTTCATAATAAAAATAAGCCGTACAGTGATGTGCGGCTTTGATTTTTCGATGGATATGCAAAAAGAAACAGCTATAAAGAGGAGGGCAAAATGGACTGTACATTTTATACGGAAGAGGGAAAATTCAATCTGCGTGTCGGCGCAGTTGTAACGGACGGCAAAAGGGTGCTTGTGACTGATTACGGAAGTGCAGTCGATTTTTATACCGTGATAGGCGGGCGAGTGCATTTCGGTGAGACCGCTGAAGCTGCGG
>USNJ01000296.1 GCA_900556055.1 uncultured Ruminococcus sp. | reverse complement strand
GCCGTATATCACGGCACCGCTGGAGGACAAGGAGCGTTATCAGACTGTATATTCAAAAGAGCTTGGCTCTGCCGCAGCACCCACGGCAGGTCTGCATTTTACTCCCGAGATGCTTGACGAGATACGCGCTATGGGTGTGAATATCGCTTATGTCACGCTCCACGTCGGACTCGGAACATTCCGTCCCGTTAAGGAGGACGATGTTATGCAGCATAAGATGCACAGCGAGCATTACCGGCTGCCGCAGGAAACCGCAGATCTCATAAACAAGACAAAAGCCGAGGGCGGACGCGTCATAGCTGTCGGAACGACATCATGCAGGACACTTGAAAGCGTCGGCACATTCTTCGGAGAAATATCCGAGCACAGCGGCTATACCGACATTTTCATTTATCCCGGCTATGAATTCAAGGTCATCGACGGACTTATCACGAATTTTCATCTCCCCGAAAGCACACTTATCATGCTTGTTTCCGCATTTATGGGATATGAAAATACGATGAATGCATATAAGGTCGCAGTTGAGGAAAAATACAGATTTTTCAGCTTCGGAGATGCAATGTTTATTTCATAAAATTGTTTAATTTTTTTGTAATTGACATTTGGTGATAGATGTGGTAAAATTTAAAATGTAACGGATTACTTCACGTAAATACGACATTTTGCCAACCGGAAAGGACGTGCTTGTCAATGAATTTATGCCCTTCATGTCTTCAGAATATAGATGGAAAAAAGTTTTGTCCTTACTGCGGATTCAATCCCGAAAGCTATGTGCCGACACCGCATTCGCTGCCGCTTCTGACAGTCGTTGGCGGTCATTATAAGCTCGGATGTTCAATGGCTGAGGACGGATCATGCATAACATATTCCGCTGTTGATGACAGCACTGCAAAAAGATGCACAGTCAGAGAATATTTCCCCGCAGATATCGCCGAAAGGGCGGCTGACGGAAAGAGCGTTGTTCCTTTGGCTGAGAAAGCTGATGCGTACAAAGAGAACATAGCGGACGCTGAAAAGACCGCAAAGCTGCTTGTAAACTGCAAGCTTGAAGGCGGTGTTATGCGTACTCTGGACTTCTTCTGCGAGAACGGTACATTCTATACCGTCACCGAATATGCAGAGGGTGTGAAGCTTGAAAGCTATCTTGACGATAACGGCGGAAAAATAGATCCCGAAACAGCGTTTGAGCTTATGAAGCCCGTGCTTGCGTCACTTTCCGAGATACATAAGCTTGGGATAATCCACAAGGCTCTTGATCCCGAGCATGTTTTCTATACATTTGATGAGGAGCTTGTTGTATTCGGATTTGCCTCTGTGCGTTCGGCAAACGGAACAAAAAATCTGTCATCGGGATATGCAGCACCTGAACAGTACCGTGAAAGCGGAAGGGTCGGCACATGGACCGATGTTTATTCCGTCTGCGCACTTATTTACCGCATGATAACAGGCAAAAAGCCGCCCAGAGCAACCGACAGAATGAGCATGGACGATCTCGTTAAGCCTACGGAATTCTGTGATATATCGGCAGCTGCCGAAAAGGCTCTGCTTGACGGAATGAAGCTTGATCCCGCAAAGAGAATAAGCAGCGTTGATGTGCTTATCAATGCATTCTATAACAATGAAATGCCGCCTGAGACCGCTGAAGATAAGCCGACAGAAGCTGAAGAAAAGCCGTCAGAGATCCCTGTAAAGGAAGAACATTCCGAGCCTGTTCATGAGAGTGTCAAGCCTGCCGAGCATCATGCGGAAAAAGCTCCCGAGCCTGTCGAAACGGTCTATGAGCAGCCGGCGAAAAAGAAAAGCAAGGCACCGCTTATAGTGCTGGCGTGCATACTTATCGCAGCAGCAGCGGCAGTAGGCATCGCATATTCAAACGGAATATTCGGCGGTTCGTCACAGCCTGCGGAAACAGTCCCCGAACAGACTGAGGTAAGTATAACCGTCAGCGAAACGGAATCATCAGAAGCGGAAACAGCTGAAACAGAGATCTCCGAAACCTCTGCGGAAACCACATCTGCGGATATCGATATCGTCCCCGAGCTTACGGGAATGAATGTCGATGAAGTAAAGACAAAGCTTGATGCTGAGGGAATAAGATATATGGTCATCGAGCTGAATGATCCCGAGGCGGAGCAGGGAGTTGTGTACAGACAGGAGCCTGCAGCCGGCTCTGAAAAATCCCCGAACGAGCCTATCAGATTGTTCGTGCTTCCTTCCGAAACGGCTGAAACATCGGCTGCCGAAACGGCACAGCCCATGGTATTCAGCTGGAACACGGCAGTCCCTGTAAATTCGCAGCCGCCTGTCGGAA
>USNJ01000295.1 GCA_900556055.1 uncultured Ruminococcus sp. | reverse complement strand
AGTTCGGGCATATCCTCGGGATCGTATGCGGGGGAAAATACGTGATTTTCACGTCCGAACGGCTTTTTCATTTCCTCGAAGCCGAGCTTTGCTTCGTAAAGTCCGCTTGCAGTCACGCCGTCAAGATATTCCGCTATAAGAGGGTAGCAGGAGAACATCGAAAAGCATTTCTGAGCAAGAAGTATCTTTGCGCCTGTCTTTTTGCGGATATCTGCGAGAATTTCAAGATTCTTTTTCAGAAGCATCTCATCGGTTATATAGCAGGGTGTGTGCAGCGAATTAACATCAAAATTAAGCATATTACTCCTATAAAGACGGAGAATGTGATCCGCAGACCTCATTCTCCGAGTGATATTGGTTTATTATCAGTCAACAAGCTCGGGGTCGAAGGATTCCTTCCAGGGAAGTCCCCACTTGTTCAGTGCGTCCATGAACGGATCGGGATCGAATTCCTCGACATTGTAAACGCCGGGCTTCTTCCACTTGCCGGTCAGCACCATCATTGCGCCGATCATTGCGGGAACGCCTGTTGTGTAGGAGATAGCCTGTGACTCGACTTCCTTGTAGCATTCCTGATGGTCGCAGACGTTGTATACGTAATATTTTACGTCCTTGCCGTCCTTCTTGCCCTGCATGATGCAGCCGATATTTGTCTTGCCGACTGTTCTCGGACCCAAAGATGCGGGATCGGGGAGTACAGCCTTCAGGAACTGGAGAGGAACGATCTCCATGCCGTTGTAATTGATAGGCTTGATAGATGTCATTCCAACGTCTTCAAGGCATTTCAGGTGCGTGAGATAGGACTGACCGAATGTCATAAAGAAACGGATCCTCTTTATTCCCTTGATATTGAGTGCGAGGGATTCAAGCTCCTCATGATGGAGGAGGTACATATCCTTTTCGCCAATCTCGGGGAAATTGTAGACTCTCTTTATCTCCATAGGCTTGGTTTCTACCCACTTGCCGTTCTCGATATAAGAGCCGTTTGCGGATACCTCACGGATATTGATCTCGGGATTGAAGTTGGTCGCAAAGGGATAGCCGTGGTCGCCCGCATTGCAGTCGAGGATATCAAGATAGTTGATCTCGTCAAAGTAATGCTTTGCGGCATATGCAGTGAAAACGCCTGTAACTCCCGGGTCAAATCCGCAGCCGAGTACAGCTGTGATGCCTGCCTTTTCAAAGCGCTCTCTGTATGCCCACTGCCAGCTGTATTCAAACTTCGCCGTGTCCTCAGGCTCATAATTTGCTGTGTCTAGATAATCGACCTTGCAGGCGAGGCAAGCGTCCATGATCGTAAGATCCTGGTAGGGCAGAGCCACGTTGATTACGATATCGGGCTTGAAGCTGTTTATAAGAGCAATAAGCTCGTCAACGTTATCGGCATTTACCTGAGCGGTAGAGATCTTTGTTTTTCCGCCGGAAAGCTTGTCCTTCAGCTTGTCGCACTTGGATTTTGTGCGGCTGGCGATCATGATCTCCCCGAAAACATCACTGTTCTGACAGCACTTATGGATAACGACGCTTGCAACTCCGCCGCATCCGATTATCAAAGCTTTTCCCATATCAATACTCCGTTTCTCCGCCGATGAAGATTATTGTCTGCTGAATACGGCGGCTACAGCGTTATTTCATTGAAAATGTACCCTTGCAGTACCACTTCTTTGATATGCCGCCGTTTCTGTTTTCAAGCGACTCAAAGCAGCATTCCGCATTATAAATAAGGTCATATCCTTTGAGGGCTGCCATGAATTTCAGTTCTTCAACGGCTTCCTCGGGCTTATCATACATATTTACTGTGCGTTCGTTTATTTCGCAGCAGTCCTTTTTCGGGATATCATTCATATATGACAGCTTATACACCCGTACATCGGGGCGGGCATCGTTTGCTTTTAAGATGCGATCCTGCACTGATGTTTCGATATCCTCCGCACATTCGGAGCAGTATCGGCAGCCTTTGTATTCCTCGAATGAATAGCTTCCGACATCAGCAAATCCATAAAGTGCCATAAGCTCGTTTATGTTTACGAGCGAAAGCTCGGCGTTCGTGAACTGCTTTTTGCATTTTCCGCATTCGGAGACCTCAGAGAGCCATTTTTTATAGCGCTTTTTATCCTTGAATGATGAAAATGCAAGTGCTGTCAGGGCAGCGGCAGCTACGGCACCGATTGCGATAAATTTCGGCGGTATCATACTATCACCCCTGTTTTTTTATTGGCGGATATGCCTTTACAGAACATTATAGCACATATTGTGAAAAAATACAATGATTTTTCAGTAAAATCTATAATCCGAAAGGGACACGGGATTTGCGGGGCATTATATCGGCGTGA
>USNJ01000294.1 GCA_900556055.1 uncultured Ruminococcus sp. | reverse complement strand
AGGGCATATCTCAGGAATTGCCGCAGAGCTGCTCTTTTTTCTGCCGAACGTCTTGGCTGGAAGGTGATAAGCTGTGCCGAAAATGGCGAGCCTCTGCCGATAGAAGCAATATCCGCTGCGATCATGAAGGAAATAAAGGAAGGTTAAGTATGCTTGAATTCAGAGAGCTGACGCTTTCGGACAAGCCATGGGTAGATAAGCTTCTTGCTGAATCAGGTTTCAGAGGATGCGAATATTGCTTTGCAAATAATCTTGCGTGGCGCAGGCTAAATGATACAAAGATCACAAGATACAAGGATTTTTACATCTGTTGTTCGGGAAAGGACGAACCTGTTTTTACATTTCCCGCAGGAAAGGGCGATTATGCCGATGTGTTTTCGGAGATGCGGAAATATGCGGAAAGCAAGGGAAAGCCGCTTGTTGTTTCGTCCGTTTCTGATGAAAATATCCGTATTTTTGAGGAGCTTTATCCGGGAAGGGTAAAAGTGTCCGCAGATGAGGGCGAGTTTGATTATATTTACAATTCCGAGGATCTGATAAATCTCAAAGGAAAGAAGTATCATCAGAAACGCAATCACCTGAATAATTTCTATAAAAATGAGTGGGAGTTTCTGCCGCTGACTGAGGATCTTTTTGACGACTGCATTGAATTTGCCGTCAATTCGTATAACGACAGCAACGGCTATGACACGTTTTCAAGCGTTGCGGAGCAGTTTGCGATCCACACGTTTTTCAGCAGCTTTCATGAGCTGGAACTGATGGGCGGAGTCCTTAAAGCTGATGGAAAACTGGTCGGCTTCACGATCGGCGAGAAGATAACATCAGATACACTGGGAGTTCATATCGAAAAGGCTCTGCACGATGTTCAGGGTGCATATACAGCCGTAAACAATGAATTTGCAAAGCTTTACGGAAAAGATTTCACCTATATGAACCGTGAGGAGGATCTCGGCATTGAGGGGCTGAGAAAGGCAAAGCAGTCGTATTATCCGGCATTTTTGCTGAGAAAAAATACTGTTGAGATATTATAAGGAGTGTTTTATTATGGTATATGTATTTCTTGCAGACGGATTTGAAGAAGTTGAGGGACTTACCCCTGTTGATCTTATGAGACGTGCAGGCATTGAGGTAACAACAGTCGGCATCGGCAAGCGTGAGATCATTGGCTCACATAAGATACCTGTACTGGCTGATATTGCCGACAGCGATATTAAGCTTGATGATTCGACGGAGCTTGTTATGCTGCCCGGCGGTCTGAGAGGAACACAGAATTTAGAGGCATCTGCTGCTGTTCAGTCAGCACTGGATTTCTGTGCTGATAACGGAAGATATATCGCGGCGATATGTGCAGCTCCTTCCGTTCCGGGTCATAAGGGACTTCTTTCGGGCAAAAAGGCTACCTGCTACAAGGGCTTTGAAACAGAGCTTAAGGGTGCGGAATACATAGATGTTCCCGCTGTTACAGACGGAAAATTCATCACAGGCAGAGGAGCTGGTGCATCTCTTGAATTTGCGTATGAGATCATCTCCGCACTCAAATCAAAGGAAGAAGCAGACAGGATCGCAGCACAGATCCTGTGGGATATCTGATATGAATATTGGAGATAAAATATTTACAGATATCCGCGAATACAAAAAAGAACTCAGGGCAAAATACAAGGATTTCAGACGTACAATGCTGCCTGAGATCAAGGCTCAGAAGGATGAGAGCATATTCAACAGGATAATCGGCTCTGCTGCATACCGTGACTGCGATACTCTGCTTACTTATGTGTCAACGCCTATCGAGGTGGATACGCATATGCTGATCGAACGTGCGCTTGATGACGGAAAAACCGTTGCTGCGCCGAGATGCGTTGAGGGCACCAGGGACATGATCTTTTATGAGATAACATCGTTTGATGATCTTGAGGTCTATTCGTTCGGAGTGCTTGAACCTATCCCGTCGAGATGCAGGGAAATGCATATGTTTGAAAATGCACTGTGCATCGTTCCGGGGCTTTCCTTTGATCTTGCGGGATTCAGGCTTGGCTACGGAAAGGGATATTATGACAGGTTTCTTTCATCCCACAGCGGACTTTACCGCATGGGGATATGCTACTGCGGATGTACGGTGAACCGTCTTGAACACGGAAGATTTGATATCCCTGTAAATATGCTCGTAACGGAAAAATATGCAAAAAAGATTTGTAAGGAGGCATGAGAATGGCATCGAATGATAATACGGATTCTCTGCTTGACGATATCCTGAAGGAACATGAGGATAAAAAATCAGCTATGCCTGATGAAAATTCTTCCGAAGGAGCAGCGTCGGAAAATGAAGCTGCGGCTGAAATTATTGAAGAAACTG
>USNJ01000293.1 GCA_900556055.1 uncultured Ruminococcus sp. | reverse complement strand
CACCGTGCGGAACAGAGCTTGACGGCGGGGTTGCCGTTGTAAATCTACTTAGGGAAAGATAAGCTGCCTTTAATAATTATCCCTGCGGTTTGATGTTGACCGCAGGGATTTTCTATACCCCGGTATAAAATTTGTATATAGTTCGTATGTTGTTTTTGAGAAAAATATGTGGTATAATAAAAATGTATATTCTCAGAAAGGACTTGATAAAATGGCACGATTTAAAGCAGCGGCAGTTTTTTCGGATCATATGGTTTTGCAGAGAAATAAAAATATAAGCGTATTCGGTATCGGTGATGACGGCAGAAAGGTAACAGTATCTCTCGGCGGCAACATTGCTCACGCAGATGTTATAAACGGAAAATGGACTGTGATACTTCCGCCTATGGCAGCGGCTGACGGACTTGAAATGCGTATTTCCGACGGAGACAGCGAGATCGTATTCACGGATATCGCAGTCGGAGAGGTATGGCTTGCCGGCGGTCAGTCGAACATGGAGCTGGAGCTTCAGAACTGTGAAAACGGACGCAGCGAGCTTGACAGGATCGCAGAAAATCCGGATTATGTTAATGTCAGATTTTATTATACGGAGAAATATCCGTGCGTTGACGATGAGCTTATCGAAAAGGAATCACACAAGTGCTGGAGCCGTCCCGACAAGGAGAATTCACGCTATTGGTCGGCAGTCGGATACTTCTTTGGAAAGAAGCTTTCGGAGGATCTCGGAGTGACAGTCGGCGTTATCGGCTGCAACTGGGGCGGCACGTCAGCATCGGCATGGATAAGCAAGGAGCGTCTTGCAGAAGATAAGGATACAAATGAATACAACATTGATTACGATAAGGCGATGGACGGCAAGACTTATGATCAGTATCTCGATGATCTTGCCGAATACCGCCGCTGGGAGGCTGACTGGACTCCGAAGATGCAGCAGATGTACATAGATAATCCCAACACGAAATGGGAGGATGTCATTGCCACTCTCGGACCCAATCGTTATCCCGAGCCGCTCGGACCCCGTTCGCCGTTCAGGGCAGGCGGACTTTATGAGTCGATGATAAAGCGTGTTGCGCCGTACACTCTTGCGGGATTTATCTATTATCAGGGCGAAAGCGACGATCATCGTCCGAACAGCTATTATAAGCTGATGAAAATGCTTGTTGAGCAGTGGAGGACAGACTGGCAGGACGATACGCTGCCTGTTATCATGGTCCAGCTGCCGATGTTCTGCTACGAGGGCGAGGACAGACGCACAAACTGGAGCATTATCCGTGAAGCGCAGACAAGAGTTTTCCGCACTGTAAAGAACACGGGAATGGCTGTTATTTCCGAGTTCGGCGAGCATAACAACATTCATCCCGTCAAGAAGGAGCCTGTCGGAGACCGTCTTGCAATGCAGGCTGAATGGATCGTATACGGAATGCTTTCCGAGGGCGAAGCCTGTGCGCCCATGTACGAGAGCCATACATACAAAAACGGCGGCATTTCATGCAGGATAGCTCACTGCGGTTCGGGACTTCACATTGTCGGAAATAAGGACGATATACTTGTTGAGATAGCAGGAGAGGACAGGAAGTTCGTTCCCGCAGACAAGCTTGAGGTCAGCGGCAGCACTCTGTTTGCGGCAGCTTCATCGGTAGATGCTCCGAGGTATCTCAGATATGAATTTGCAAATCACTGTGAAGTAAAAATATTCGGCGGAAACGGAATGCCGCTTGCGCCTTTCAGAACATCATATGATGATGAATGACAGGAGGTAACAGATGAAAATTAAAGATATGTTCGGCAAGGGAAAAACGATATTCTCATTTGAGATATTCCCACCGAAAAAGACTTCACCGATCGAGACCATATACGAAACGCTTGACGGACTTAAGGATCTTAATCCCGCTTTCATAAGCGTTACATACGGCGCAGGCGGAAATGCTGCGGACAGGACTACCTGCACGATAGCGTCGGATATAAAGCATAAATACGGCATTGAGTCGGCAGCGCACCTGACCTGTGTAAACAGCACAAAGGCTGATATCGAAACTATCCTCGGAGATTTCAATAGCTGCGGCATTGAAAATATCCTTGCGCTCAGGGGCGATATAAATCCCGAAAAGCCTCCGAAAGATGATTTCAGATATGCGAGCGAGCTTATCACATTTATAAAGGAACATGGAGATTTCGGCATTTCAGGAGCCTGCTATCCCGAGGGACATCTTAATTCCGAGACGCTTGCAGATGATATTCTCAACCTGAAAAAGAAGGTAGATGCGGGCGCTGAGCATCTTATGTCACAGCTGTTTTTCGATAACTCATGCTTTTACAGTTTCCTTGAAAGGGCGAAGATCGCAGGGATAAATGTGCCTATCGAGGCGGG
>USNJ01000292.1 GCA_900556055.1 uncultured Ruminococcus sp. | reverse complement strand
CGAGAGATATATAAACGACCGTTTCCTGCCCGATAAGGCTATAGATCTGCTTGATGAAGCGTGTGCATACAGAAGTATCAGAAGCACGGAGCTTTCCGAGTATGATGAGCTTTCGCAGTCGCTTGAAAAGCTGCGTGAGGAGCAGAAGGCACTTGAAGAGGCTCAGGAGCCGGATTATGAGAAGATCGCTGAGATAAAAGGAAATGTCAGCCGTGATGAAGAAAAGCTTGCTGAGCTTGAAAAGGCTGTTCAGAATCTTAATGTAACAGAGAATGATGTTTCTAAGGTAATAGAACTCTGGACCGGTATTCCTGCGGCAAAGGTCGCTGAGTCCGAGTACAAGAAGATGGCATCACTGGATACTGAGCTGAAAAAGCATATCATAGGTCAGGACGAAGCCGTTGATGCTGTCAGCAAGGCTATAAAGAGAACGAGAGTTCAGCTTTCAAAGCGCCGCCGTCCCGCATCATTTATATTTGTAGGACCGACAGGTGTCGGCAAAACAGAGCTTGTCAAGGTGCTTGCAGAGGAGCTGTTTGACGGAAATGAGCCGCTTATCAGACTTGATATGACCGAGTATATGGAAAAGCATTCGGTATCAAGACTGATCGGTTCACCTCCGGGATATGTAGGATATGATGAGGCCGGACAGCTCACAGAAAAGGTCAGAAGAAAGCCTTATTCGGTAGTTCTCTTCGATGAGATCGAGAAGGCTCATCCCGATGTCATGAATATTCTTCTTCAGATACTTGATGAAGGAAAGATCAATGATGCACAGGGACATTCCGTAAACTTTGAGAATACTATCATAGCTATGACATCAAATGCAGGCTCAACTGATAAATCCACAGGTGTCGGCTTCAATAAGACAGCAGGGGAGATATCCAAGGAAAAGGCTATGAAGGCACTTTCCGAATTTCTGCGTCCTGAGTTCCTCAGCCGTATAGATGAGGTCGTTGTGTTCAATCCGCTTACAAAGGAGAATTATCACGACATTGCTGCGCTTATGCTTGACGAAATGAAGGATCCTTTGGCTGAAAAGGGAATTACGCTTAAATACGATGATTCTGCTCTTGATGCCATCGCTGAAAAGGCATTCGGAGGAAAGTTCGGAGCAAGGGATATCAGACGTGTTATCCGCACTGATATCGAGGATAAGACGGCTCAGCTCATTATTGATTCCGAGGACGGGATTTCTGCGATCTCTATTAAGGGTGAGAACGGAAATATACTTGTGGCGGCAGAAAAGTAAACTTATGATATTCACATACCGTTCGGCGAGTTTGAACGGTATGTGAATTCTGAGTTAAATAAAATATTTTTTGAAAAAGTGCTTGACAAATGAGTATAGGCATGATATAATAATAAAGTCGCTGAGAGAGATAAACAAAATAAAGTAAAATCTCTTGAAATGATTTCAATATTATCCGGATTTTGCGGGTGTAGTTCAATGGTAGAATCCCAGCCTTCCAAGCTGGTCGCGTGGGTTCGATTCCCATCACCCGCTCCATATGCGCCATTAACTCAGCTGGATAGAGTAACTGCCTTCTAAGCAGTAAGCCATTGGTTCGAGTCCAATAAGGCGCGCCAATTGATAATAAGGGTGCAAGTCCCTGTTATATAATCCGATGGTGGGTATAGCTTAGTTGGTTAAAGCGTCGGATTGTGGTCCCGAAGATCGTGGGTTCGAATCCCATCTCCCACCCCACATTGATAAAAGCCTTTCTCATTTCGAGGAAGGCTTTTTTGTTATGCTTATGCAAATGTACCAAAATCGTTTGAAAATCTTTTTGTATAAAATACTCTAACATTGCGTTGACATACTTCCGTTTTTTTGTTATAATGTTAATAATATGATGAAATAAGAGCCTCGTTTTGGGGCGATATCACAAATAAAAGACTGTTATGCTTTTAAATAAAGCGGGTGCGGTCTGCAAACGGGAGGAATCAACTGTGGAAAAATTTAGGGATTACAGCCGCTTCAAAGCTGCCTGCACAGAGTTCAGAGCCGAATTTACCGACAGGTTCTTTACAAACGGACGGCTTTTCTGTCACCCTTTCCTTGACGGAGTAATTTATATTCCCTGCACTCAGGCAAAGAACAACGGAGTTGACATTTGCAGAATGTCCGATATGCTCCTTATGTCCGCTGACGGCGAGGAGTTCGAGCCTTTTAAGATCGCTGAGGCAAGAAAAATAGCTGCGGAAAACGGCGTGGTATATATCACAACTCTCCTTTACAACGGCGCATTTGAAGCCGCTGACTGGATGATCGACGGCAAGCACGACACCCTTATCATCAGCGAAGAGCATATGAAAAAGGAAGGCAAGCCATACGCTCCCGTGACCCCTCTCACAAACGTTATCCAGCCGTTCAAGAAGCTTACCAACCATTTCTTATATAAAAAAGGTACACC
>USNJ01000291.1 GCA_900556055.1 uncultured Ruminococcus sp. | reverse complement strand
CCTTGAGCATCAGCTCAGATATAAGTAACATTCCGAGATATCAGAGAGCATTTCCGAGGATCTGAAAGAGTGCGCAGAGATAATCGCACTGACCGATAAGCGAATGCAGCGTATCAAGGAACAGATCGATGAGGTGGATTGATGAAGATATGTACACTGACTTGTATGTGCGCCGATGTTTTTGATGGCACAGACAAGGTCTATCCCGGGGGAGAATCGCTGAATTTTGCTGCGAATATCTGCCGTGAAACAACTGCCGATATTGTCATAGTCGGTGCTGTGGGATATCACAGAAAAATATTCACGTTCTGGACTGCGAATCGGCATATAATATCACATATCTGACGAATAAAGGCGACAGGTATTATAAGGAGGATTCATGGCACGGCGGTGCATATGATAAATTTGTGATGAGCAGCGAAGATGCTTCAGAGATCGCTTCTGCCGATATCGTGCATACTTCCATTTACTGCCATCAGTTCAGAGATGTCATTGAACTGAAAAAGCAGCATGGTTTCAGGCTTGCCGTGGATTTCAATGACAGGCGCGATACCGACAGCTGGTACGATATACTGCCGTATGTTGATTATTTCTTTATAAGTGCCGATGAAGAAACAGAGAAAAGAGTTTGTGAGCTTTCCGGAAAATTCAGCGGAGTATTCACGGCTACTCTCGGAGAAAACGGAAGTGCATCATATATTAACGGTGAACGGATATTTGTTCCTGCTGTGCCTGCGGCAAATGTCGTTGATACAACAGGCTGCGGTGACAGCTATCAGGCGGGATTTATTGCAGAGATCGCAGGCGGAGGAAGCATAACGGCTGCAATGAAAAAAGGCGCAGAGCTTGCTGCCAAAACACTTTCGCACTTTGGCGGATTTTAAAAACAAAAACGCTGTACAGAAATTTCTGTACAGCGTGATTTTTTATGTGATATCGGATCAGACATTGAAACGGAATGTAACGATATCTCCGTCCTGCATAACATAATCCTTGCCTTCAAGACGGACAAGTCCCTTTTCCTTGGCTTCTGCCATTGTTCCGCACTTCATGAGGTCGTCAAACGAAACGATCTCGGCACGGATAAAGCCCTTCTCAAAGTCGGTGTGGATCTTTCCTGCCGCCTGCGGCGCCTTTGTTCCCTTTGTGATGGTCCATGCTCTTACCTCGGGCTGACCTGCTGTCAGGAAGGAGATAAGTCCGAGCAGGGAATAGCCTTCCTTGATGATACGGTTAAGTCCGGATACTTCAAGACCGAGGTCGGAAAGGAACATTTCCTTGTCCTCGTCGGACATATCGGATATCTCAGCTTCGATCTGGGCGCATATTGGAAGAACAGCTGCCTTTTCAGCCTTTGCTATTTCGCAGACTGTCTTGTAATTTTCGTTTGTTTCGATATTGTTTCTGAAATCGTCCTCGCAGAGATTAGCCGCATAGATGACAGGCTTTGCGGAAAGCAGCGGCATATCCTTGATAACAGCGAGATCGTCCTCGGAGAAATCGAAGGAACGTGCGGAATGCCCTTCCTCGAGATGTGCTTTGAGAGCTTCGAGCATATCAACTTCCGCCTGATATTTCTTATCGCCCTTGACGAGCTTTTTGGTACGGTCGATGCGTCTTTCGATTATTTCAATATCCGCAAAGATAAGCTCCAGGTCGATAGTTTCGATATCTCTCTTCGGGTCGATGCTTCCGTCAACGTGAATGATATCGGGATCGTCAAAGCAGCGGACAACATGAACGATAGCATCCACCTCACGGATATTGGAAAGGAACTTGTTTCCGAGTCCCTCGCCCTTGGACGCACCCTTTACCAGACCTGCGATATCAACAAATTCGAGCTTTGCGGGGGTGAATTTAACGGGGTTATACATCTCTGCCAGCTTATCAAGACGCTCATCGGGGACAGATACGACACCGACGTTAGGTTCGATAGTGCAGAACGGATAGTTTGCGGATTCAGCGCCGGCGTTAGTCAGCGCATTGAAAAGTGTACTTTTTCCGACATTCGGAAGTCCAACCATACCAAGCTTCATAGTAACAATAGTCCTTTACAATTATTCTTCGTCATCATCATCGAGGTGAAGGCTGCGCACGTATTCAGCACTGTCGAAATCCTCATCGTTTTCGCAGCAGTCCTCGCACTGATTTTTCAGGAAACGGGAAGCGGTGAATATACCCGCAGCAAGTCCGCATATGAAAGATATAAATGCTATAAAAACAAAAATGCCCGTTGAATTTCCGCTGCCGTTATCGCAGCACTTTTTGCAGGGTTCGTACATATAAAACATCCTTTCAGACCTGCGCTGTGGATAGATCCCGCATTCGCAGCATATTTGCCGTTATGACGGCGTTTCTTTAATTATAACGCAAATCCGCCTGAAAATCAAGTCTTTTTTCAATAAAACGGTTCTGTTTCATCT
>USNJ01000290.1 GCA_900556055.1 uncultured Ruminococcus sp. | reverse complement strand
CCCTCTTGCAAGCATCTTGTCTGAAAAGAGCGCTTAGATACATATCGTAGCGGTATGTCATTGAACTGAGAGTTCGATATTGGAACAATATCCGCTCCTCTTACGCAATATACAGGATATGGTGTATCGTCCGTTGTGCAATCATTACCCCAATCTCCTGAAATATAGGAATCTATAATGCTGCTAATCTTATATGTGTTTTCCATATTATCAAAATCTAATCATCTTTTAGCATTTTCCTGACTTCCTTATCAAAGTCAGAATCAATCTGTTGCGTAGGGTCGAACAGGGTATATTCATCTTCAGCCTTTTTCTTTGCTTGTGCCGCAGAAATTTTGCCCTTGTCGGGAAGAATCTGGTAGCGGCGGAATGTCAGGAACTCATTGATGCTGGCAGCGAACTGCTCCATATTGAATGTATTCTCGCGCTCGATGAGGTCTTCAATATAGTCGAAATATCCTGCCACAGTGCGCTCCAATTGTCGGATTTCCTTTTCTTGAAGGTAATTCTTTGCAATGCTTACATCTGATTTCAAGACTCGTCCGTCCGGAGCATTCTTCCAAGTTGTCATTCCCATATGCTCTTTCGTGTGGTCGGCTTTGGTATAGATAATTTCTGCCGCCGTCTGACCAGTTATAGCGTAGTGGAAGCGGTTTTGGACCATTGCATAGAAATCTCGTGTTGTCTTCGCGTTGCGGTCATAGTCAATGCAGCACTCTGCGTAGATGTCTGTAATCTGTTGCCAGATACGGCGTTCACTAGCTCTGATAGAGCGTACTCTTTCGAGCAATTCACGGAAATAGTCTTTTCCAAATAGCGCCGTGCCTTGCTTCAGACGCTCGTCGTCCATTGCGAAGCCTTTGCGGATATATTCATTGAGAATCGTTGTTGCCCATTGACGGAAACGAGTGGCTTTAAGAGAAGAAACACGGTAACCAACGGCTATGATAGCATCCAGATTGTAAAAATCGATAAACTCGTTGACTTCTCCTCGTTTGCCTCTGTTTATGACTGTTTCCATTTTGGAAATAGTCATTTCAGGAGAAAGTTCCCCCTCTTCAAATATGTTCTTCAGATGCTTGCTTACTGCAGGGACTCCCACTCCAAACAGCTGAGCCATAGCTTTTTGGGTGCACCATATTGTTTCATCTTTTATGACGACCTGCACTTTGCCGCTGTCTTCCGGCATATTATACAGGAGGAATTGTGCTTCTCGATCCATATCAACTACTTCTGCTTGAAACCATACGTATGGCCTCAATACAAAGCTAGCGAATTTTATGGACTTGACAGTTATCCGATGTACTTCCGATGGGACATTTTTACATTGACCTGATTTACTTTAGCATAGTGTAGGGTAGTGTCGATTTTGACATGACCGAGAATGCATTGGACTTGTTCTATCGGCATTCCTTTATCTATTGCCATTGTGGCGAGAGTACGACGAAATTTGTGAGGATGTATCTTGTCCATTCCAATGCTCTTGCCGATTGTACGGAGTCGGACTTCAACTCCACTGATTGTCAATCTGTTGTTGGGCTTGGATAGTGAGACGAAAAGTGCTGGGTTTGTGTCAGCTCGGGTGTCAAGGTACTGCTGTAGATGGATTTTGGCTCTGGCATTGAAATAGACTTCACGCTCTTTGTTGCCTTTTCCGAAGACTATGCATTGACGTTCGTGGAAATTCAGATCGTTGCGGTTCATTCTGACGAGTTCTCCGACTCGCATTCCGGTGGAGGCGAGCAGGTCAATGAGGGCAAGGTCGCGGATTTCTGTGCAGTTGTCGCGTAGTTGTTCGAGCTGCTCATCAGTTATAGTCTCTTTTACCAAAGTGTCGGTGCGGACTTTGTGGATTCTGCGTACTGGACTTTTGAGTATGAGGTCTTCGTCTTCAAGCCAGGAGAAGAAACTGGAAAAGATTCGCCGGATGTTGTCAACGGTGACTTTGCTGAGGTGGCGTTCTTCTTGATATTCAGCAAGATAAGTACGTATGTCGTTAGTTGACATTTCGGCAACTGGTTTCTTTATCGTGCTGAACATCTTTATTATCGTGTTCTCATAGTATTTAAGTGTTTTAGCTGAACCTCCTTCTATTTTCTTAGCTGAGATGAAAGAGGAAAGAAGTTCAGAATTTGCTTTTCGAGTGGATTCTTCAGATGTGACAGAAGTGATTATGTCCAGACCATTTAGATTATTGATTAATAACTCTTTAAGGTTTTCGCACTGAATCGTATCAAAGCATGTTTTAGCTTGTTCCAATATGGATTTCATGAATCTTTCTTTCATCTTTTTTGAGACAATTATAGTGATTTTTTCGGTTAGAGAGATAAATGATAATTTAGAGGCGATGGCAAAGCAGCTCTACGACTATTGGTTTGTGCAGTTTGACTTCCCGAATGAAGAAGGCAAGCCGTATAAATCAAGT
>USNJ01000289.1 GCA_900556055.1 uncultured Ruminococcus sp. | reverse complement strand
GATATTTTAAAAGTCGAGTCTGAGCTGAATTCTGTCCAGTCCGACATTGAATCAATGGAAGGCCGCCTAAAAAGGCTAAGATGACTGAGCGTGCTGAAAAGGCTGCTGATGCAGAAGTTGAGAATGCAATTTTTGATGCTGTTATCTCCAAGCTTGAGGCTGAGATCCCTGATGTTATGATCGAAAACAAGATCGATGATTTTGTTGCTGATTTCAATGCAAGACTTTCCCAGCAGGGTCTGAATCTTGACACATATCTCAAGTACACAGGCAGCGATATGGATAAGTTCAGAGCTTCTTACAAGGAGCAGGCTGAAAAGAATGTTAAGCTGAGACTTGCTCTTGAGAAGATCGCTGAGATCGAAGGTATCACTGCTTCTGATGCTGACGTTGAGGAAGAGATCAATAAGATCGCTGAGATGTACGGCATGAAGGCTGAGGACGTTAAGGAGTCTATCTCCAAGGATCTTCTGGCTGACGATATCAAGATCAAGAAGGCTTCCGATTTCGTTAAGGAAAACGCAAAGATCTCGTAAATAAAGGCTTTCAAATATCTCCGCAGGGAGGTATTGGCTGATAAAACAAGGGGCTGAAAGCAATTTCAGCCTCTTGCGGTTTAATAAAGTCTTTCGTCATAAATCTACATTATCCGCAAGTGCGAACCGCAGAATCGGCTTCGGATGGACAGCTTTTCTGCGGAGAAAGAGGTTTCAGATGAGTTTAGTACCTTATGTTGTTGAACAGACCAGCAGGGGCGAGCGTTCCTATGATATTTTTTCAAGACTGCTGAATGACAGAATCATTATGCTTTCCGAGGAAGTTAACAACACAACTGCCAGCCTTGTTGTTGCACAGCTGCTTTACCTCGAGGGACAGGACTCGGAAAAGGACATCAGCCTTTATATCAACAGCCCCGGCGGTGTTATTACTGCGGGCATGGCTATTTACGATACTATCCAGTATATAAAGTGCGATGTTTCCACTATCTGCATGGGTATGGCTGCTTCTATGGGCGCATTTCTCCTTGCGGCAGGAACAAAGGGCAAGCGTCTTGCTCTCCCTAATTCAGAGATACTCATTCATCAGCCTCTTATTTCCGGAGGCGGAATTTCAGGACAGTGCACGGATATAAAGATCCATTCCGATCACATGGTCGCAACACGTGCAAAGATGAATCAGATTCTTTCCGAAAATACAGGCAAGCCTCTTGAAGTGATCGAACGCGATACGGAAAGAGATAATTACATGACAGCTGAAGAAGCCAAGGAATACGGCCTTATCGACAAGGTTATCTATAAAAGATAAAGGAAATGTGCTATGGCAGGAAATGAAAGAACAATAAGAAAATGCAGCTTCTGCGGTCAGCCTGAAAGCAAGGTGCAGAATATGTTTTCTGCGGGAAGTGTCTGCATTTGCGATGAGTGCGTTGTCAGCTGCTATGAGATGCTTATGACAAATGATGCTCTCGGCTATATCCCGCACACTGTAAGCGACATAAGAAAGAACAGCGAAAAGCCTGTAAAGCTGCTTAAACCCAGTGATATCAAGAAAGTCCTTGATGATTATATTATCGGACAGGACGAGGCAAAGATCTCACTCTGCGTTTCTGTGTATAACCATTATAAGAGAATAATGACTCAGAAGTCTGATGATAACGATGTCGAGATACAGAAGAGCAACGTTCTTCTTCTCGGACCTACCGGTGTCGGAAAGACTTTGCTCGCTCAGACTCTTGCAAGGATACTTGATGTTCCTTTCGCTATCGCTGATGCAACTACACTTACAGAAGCAGGCTATGTCGGCGACGATGTTGAGAATGTGCTTACACGTCTTCTCCAGGCTGCAAACTTTGATGTTGAGGCAGCTGAAAAGGGAATCATTTACATTGATGAGATTGACAAGATCGGCAGAAAGTCTGAAAATACGTCGATCACAAGAGATGTAAGCGGTGAAGGCGTTCAGCAGGCGCTGCTGAAGATCATCGAAGGAACTGTTTCAAATGTTCCACCGAACGGCGGAAGAAAGCATCCTAACCAGGAATTTATCCACATCGACACAAAAAATATCCTCTTTATTTGCGGCGGTGCTTTTGACGGTCTTGAAAAGGTCATCAAGAGAAGAACTGAATCCTCCGCTCTCGGATTTGAGGCATCTATCAAGAACAAAAAGGATGACGGAATTGATATTTTCAAGGAAGTTGAACCTGATGATCTTGTTAAATTCGGTCTTGTGCCTGAGCTTGTCGGACGTCTGCCAGTTATAACAGCTCTTCAGTCACTTGATGAAAAGGCACTCGTAAGAATACTTTCCGAGCCTAAGAATGCGCTTATCAAGCAGTATTCAAAGCTGTTTGCTATGGATGGCATTGAGCTTGTTGTTGAAGAAGATGCAAAGCTTGAGATCGCTAAGAAAGCTATCGCACAGAA
>USNJ01000288.1 GCA_900556055.1 uncultured Ruminococcus sp. | reverse complement strand
CCGACCTGTCTGCCCGATACTCCAAGCTCCAGCAGATCATTTCCATTGATCGCAAGATCTTTCAGAGAATAGCAGTCCCCTCTTGACTCGATCTCATATGCCTTGATATTCACCTTGTCGATAAGAGGTATTCTCTCCATGCAGAACGGCTGCTTTGAACGAGCGTCCGCCTTCTGGACCTCAGCCAGCTGGTGGAATGCGTCAGCTCCCATGATATTCAGCAGTCTCTTGATTATCCTGTCATCATCAACAGGCGTTACATAATGGTAGCGTATCAATGTGCAGACACGGCTGATCGTTTCATTGGGATATTTCAGCCTGCGGAGTATCTGCTCTGCCATCGCTGCACCCTTCTGCTCATGCTCATAGAAATGTCCCTGACCGTTATCGTCAAGCTTGAAGCACTGCGGCTTTGCTATGTCATGCAGCAGCATCGCAAGCCTTACCGTCAGATCTTTGCACGCCTGAGAAACAGACATCGCCGTATGCTCCCACACATCATAGAGATGGTATCTGCTCTGCTGATTAAAATGTACGCACGGAGCTATTTCAGGGATAAAGACCCTTATAACATCGTAATATTCCATCAGAACTTCGCTGACGTTCTCGCCCATAAGTATGCCGTTAAGCTCTGACTGTATACGTTCTTCCGAAATGTCGTTGAGAAGCTTTTTGCATCTGTGGACTGCACTTTCCGTTTCCTTGTCAAGCTTGAATTCCAGCTCAGATGAAAATCTCAGCGCACGCAGGATACGCAGCGCATCCTCGGAAAATCTTTTTTCCGGCTCGCCGACACAGCGTATCTTTCTTGTAAAAAGATGCTTCTGACCATTGTAAAGGTCGATGATACCGCATTTATCGGAATATGCCATTGCATTTATCGTAAAATCACGTCTTGAAAGATCCTCTTCCAAGCTTTTGGTATATGTAACGTTTTCGGGCTTGCGGTGATCCTCATAATCGCCGTCAATACGAAATGTCGTCACCTCAACGGGCTTATTGTCGGACATTACGGTAACGGTTCCGTGCTTAATGCCCGTCTCAATAATTCGCATATTCGAAAAAACAGCCTTGACCTGTTCAGGCTCAGCACTCGTGCAGACATCATAATCCTTTGGAATCCTGCCGAGAAGGCAGTCACGGACACAGCCTCCTACGATATATGCCTCAAACCCCGATTTTTCAAGGCTTTTTATTATTACATTAACATAATCGGGAATGAAAATATCCACTGAAAGCACCGCCCAATCCTTTGAAACTGATCTGTCATGATCTATAATGTCATTGTATTTTTATTATATCATACCGCAGAAAAGTTTTCATTAACGGGCGGTGAACTGTTTATTACATTGTTATAATCGTGAGATGACATCGTCCGATAATTTTCTGCAGTTTTCAGCAAGGAATTCCGCTCCGCCGCTGAAGCTCTCAGCATACAGCTCGATCATAACTGCACCGTTAAAGCCAGAGCTTTTCAGAGCTGAAAAAAGCTCTTTGGCAAGTGGTTTTCCTTCGCCGTAAGCAACGCAGTCAAACTTCTCACTGCACTCGGAATAATGGATATGCTTTATGCTGTCCCCAAGCTTTTCCGCTATCTCAACAGGCGATTCACCCGCCCGGACAGCCTGCTTTGTGTCCAGCACATACATTGCAAGCTCCCCTATCTGCTCACGCATACGCAGCATAGAATCCAGGCTTCCCGCCGTACACCGTGCAACATTTTCCTGAAGCACCGAAACACCGAACTCATTTGCCGCTGTCTGCAGACGTGCAAACCGTTCAAAGCTTTTTTCCTCGGGAAACGGATTTCCCCTCTTGTTTCCATGCAGAATAAAATACTTTGCACCGACCTTGTTCATAAATTCAAAGAACCGCCTGTAATAGCCGAGTATATCGTTGACTCTTCGCTCATAAGCGGTGAACAGCATCATAGGCTCGATCGCACAGGAATACGGATGCACCGAAACGATGTTAAGCCCATAGGCTCGGATAATATCCAGCATTTCCGACGCATACGGATCACGAAGCTCACAGTCGGTATTGATGAAGATCTCCATGTTCCGCACATTATTTTCGGCAAGCCTGCGGAGCGCTTTTTCTGTTTCCATAGGATAAAGCGATGCCGTTGAAACTCCTGTTATCATAAAATTCTCCAATTAAAACAGGGACAGGTAAAGGTCCTGCCTTTGCCTGTCCCTGAAAGATCATGCTGTTTTAACGCTGCCCTTCTTTGACTCGATCTTTTCATTGAGCCATGTCCACAGCGGACCTGCCAGGCAAACAGAGGAATAAAATCCTGAAATAATGCCTATGATCAGCGGGAACGAGAAGGAAATAATGGAATCAACACGTTCAGCAAGTGCAACGATCGTGATAACTACCATTGCGATAAGTGTTGATACAGTAGTGTGGATAGAACGTGTCATAGACTGATTGACCGACATA
>USNJ01000287.1 GCA_900556055.1 uncultured Ruminococcus sp. | reverse complement strand
CGAACACGACAAAGTAGATTATCAGCAGCTGTACAACGGTAGGCGTACCTCTTATCACCGTAAGATACAGTTTGCATATGAAGTCGGCGATTTTTAGTTTTCCTGTTTTATCATGGGTCGAGCGGACAACAGCAATGATAAATCCAAGAACGATGCCGATTATAACAGCAAAAAAAGTTACGACTATCGTTACTTTAAGACCGTCAGCAATGAATTTCCATCTGTCTTCCTTTATGAAATTGGTATAAAATCTGTCTGCGAAGTCTGCAAGCCACTGAGGCATTTGCAACAGTCCTTTCCGATTATTCAGCAGTAATGTACTTATCTATGATAGTCTGGAGCTCACCTGAATCCTTGAGCTTAGTAAGAGCAGCGTTTATATCATCAAGAAGCTCTGTGTTGTCCTTTGCGATAGCAATAGCATATTCCTCAACAGTGAATTCCTCATCAAGGATAACGAGTCCCTCAGTCTGGGATACGAATACTTTTGCAGGCTCGTTGTCGATAACAACAGCGTCGATCTTGTCCTGGCTGAGGGCCTGAACAGCCTCGAATCCCTTATTGTAACGCTCAATGTTAGCACCTTCGATGTCGCTTGCGTACTGGTCGCCTGTTGTACCGAGCTGAACACCGATATTTTTGCCCTGGAGGTCATCGGGAGATGCGATAGCGGCGCCTTCCTTAACAATGATTACCTGCTTTGCGGTTGTGTAAGGATCGGAGAAATTTACGCTCTTGAGACGGTCGGGATCAACTGTCATGCCTGCGAGACCGATATCAGCCTTGCCGGATGTTACAGCAGGAATGATGGAATCGAAAGCCATGTCCTCGATAACAAGCTCACGTCCAAGCTCCTTTGCGATAGCCTGAGCGATTTCAACGTCAATTCCGACGATTCCGTCGCCTTCGTGGTACTCATAAGGAGCAAATTCGGCATTTGTAGCCATTACAAGCTTGCTCTTGTCATTGGAGCAGCCTGAAAATGCAGCAAGCATAGCAGCTGCGGAAACACAACAAAGGATTTTTTTAAGGATTTTCATAATAACTTCCCTTTCTCAAAATAAAATATAATTCATTATACAGCTTTTTTCTTAACATTTCAAGATGTTGTGATAATTTTTTTCTGACTTTTTTGTACATTTATATATGATCGACAATTAAAATGAATATCATGAGCTGAATAAAATAAGAATTTCTGCCGAAAAATCATTATAAATGAAAAAAATCAGCACTTTCGATTGTATTATATATAAATAAGCATAAGGGGGATCTTACATGAAAAGAAAGATCATTATTATATTGACAGTATTGTGCCTGACTGCATGCGGAAATTCCAATAGTGCGGCAGGGGAGGCAGAAGTTGTTTCGGCATCGGACAACGTTTCGGAGGTCATATCCGATACCGAAAGTACAGAAAACGATGAAACATCTGCTCTTGAAGAAGGGTCAGACAGTGATATTCAGCTTGTGGAAATAGTTCCGCCGTGCAGACCGTCAATGGGGATAACGCTTGAACATCCCGCCGGCTGGAGCTATGAGCTTGCTCAGACGTGCGATGAACCGACAAGCAGCAGTTCCGTATATATAAGGCCCGATGATTCAGCGTCTGAGGGCAGAATAGCTGTTGAGTATGTCGAGGGCGGCATCGGCGTATGCGGAACGGGACTTGAACAGAAAAGCATTGATTTTAATGGATATAAAGCATCGCAGGGAACTTACAGCGCAAATGATGTATGGGATTTTATAATGCTTGAAGATGAATATTTCGGCTGCGTTATATTGAACGATACGGAGTTATACAAGGAATATTCGGAAACGATAGATGATATTTTGTCAACTGTAAGATTTGAATATTACGAGTGATACATCAAATATGGTATATCAAAGATAAATTTACATGTCAGAAACAACAAAAAGCGCGTAAGAATTGCGTTGAATTTGTGATGTCTTACAAAAATCAAAAATGAAATGAAACAAGAGAAACAGAGAGAAAAAGAGCAAAACGCAGAGATTTCAAGAGAATGAGGGATATATTTTGAAATTTCGGCAAAATGCCTGTTGACTTTCGGATCTGCATCGTGTATAATCAATGATGTTGTGTCGGACAGGGACCGCTGCGCTTGCGGCAGTCGGGCAGTCAGAGTTGCAGATTGCCCGTCGGGACTATGCTTCGACGGAAAATATTATTAACGGAGGAATTGACTATGTCAACTTATATGCCAAAGGCAAATGAAATCAGCCGTAAGTGGTATGTTCTGGACGCAGAAGGCAAGTCCCTCGGTAGAGTTGCAGCACAGGCTGCTGCTATTCTCCGCGGCAAGCACAAGCCTACATTTGCTCCTCATGCAGACTGCGGTGATCACGTAATCATCATCAACTGCGCAAAGGCTGTTCTTACAGGTAAGAAGCTGGAGCAGAAAACATTCAAGTGGCACACAGGCTGGATCGGCGGC
>USNJ01000286.1 GCA_900556055.1 uncultured Ruminococcus sp. | reverse complement strand
GCTGATGACGGTGCTGTGCCTGAAAATGAAAATGTAATGTTTCTTAATGCAAACAAAAATGCATTTGCACAGAAGCTGAAGGACTGCGGTTTTCTGAGAGATCTTTCCGATGCAACGGCTATTGTCGAAAATCCATATGAAAAGGAGGAAGTATGATTGGACAAGCTTATAAAAGAAGTAACTGAGATGATCGGAAGCCGGCTGTCACGCGGGAGTGTAAATCTTATCAGAATGGAAAACTTTGAATCCCCTGAGATCTATATGAAGGTGTGCAGTTATTTTTTATCAATGAGCGGTCTGAAGCTTGTCGGAATGATAGACAGCGGCAAGTACAGGGAATTTCAGAATGCAGGCAGGGCGGAATGGGCGGCAGCTATTGACTATCTGAAAAGCAATGGCTTTGTAAGAGAAAATACTCCGCTTACAAAGCTCAGAAACGAATCTGCTGTTATGTCCGACGGGACATCTCTTCTGCTGCTGATGGGTGCGGAAGCAGCTGTTGATAAGGGCAGCATCAAGGATTTTGACAGTGTATCTATGGCAGACATAGTTGAAAGGATAAAGAAAAATTACAGCGGATGGTTCAGTGAATATCTCAGATCAATAGATGAATTGAGCGACGCGAACTGTGCTGTTATCAACAACATTTACAAGGCAGTTTTTCAATACAACAATGTTGATGCAATGAAGTTCAGTCTTTTCATCGACAGTCTTAATGAAAGGCTGCCTGAGAACATGGGGGAGCTTACGGAGTACATATTCTCAACGCTCAGTGAATACTGGAATATGCCTTCAATACACAGCTTCATGCCCAAGACAGCGCAGATGAAGGGCAAAAAAAGTGTAAAGATCATCACGTCCTCGTATGAGTTTATAAATAACAGGCTGAATATAACCTCCGCAAAAATGAAGTCGCTCCCTGAAAGATTCAGAAAATTTGCCGAAGAAATGTCAATTGATGAAGAGTCGCCATATATGGGATTTGCATCGTACAGCGAATTTGAAAATGCAGCTGAGGAATTTCTCAGAAGCAGAAGTATCGACGAATACCGCGCTAAGTTCATGAACTGCGATTTCGGTGTTATCAATCATATACTTGATCTGAAAATGACGGGGTCAGATAATGATCCGCCGGCAAAAGAAAAGGATACAGTTGTGACTTTAAAGGGCGATCCGCTTGAAGCATATCTTCAGATGATATTGGATTCATGTCTGCGTTTCAGAAACAGTTTCGGCGGATATATGCCGATACAGCTGATCCTTGAAGTTACAAATGTCAGGATATCAAATTGTCCCGGCAATGACGATTCGGAGAAAGCAAAGGAAGATAGGGCAATTGAAAAATTCAGCGGCATATGCTGCTATATGGGAGGTCTGGTCGGTTTTATCAATGCGCACGGGCTGAGCGGAAGGGATATTACACTGAAATATATCGGGAATGATCCGTTTGAAAGGAATAATACCGATGAACTCAGCGGAAGGATAAAGCCAAATGACAAGTGGGGAGATAAGTCACTTATCAGGTTCAGGATGACAGCATGCGGCGAGTCGGAAGATGAAGTGAGATCCTATGAATATAAGTGGTATTTTTCGCCTTATGCAGGATGGAAGAATGCATTTTCGATGCTGATGGATGCTGTTGATAAAAGCGGCGAGAAGCTGTCGCCCCTTCTGTTGTGCTGCAGGGATATGCAGAAGCTGCTTGTCTGCGAAGATGAGGACGAGTTCTATATTGATCTTGAAAGCACGGAATATTCCGTATTGAGCCGTGATCTTCAGGGACAGATAAGAAAGTCGTTCAGCGGCTGTGCTGTTCTTGACAAATTCAATCTGGTATGCAGATCGTTTGAAACCTGGTGCGGCAGTCTGCTTAGCTCGGGATTTTTCAGCTGCACAGACAGTATGAACGGCATGATAGACGATTACAGATGTCTGACGGAGGCTGCTGCGGAATTTTATCAGCAGTGTTCATCGGTGCAGCAGGAAAAGATATCACTTCTTCTCAGCTGTTTTTCTGTTATATCCAACGAAAGATACATTGAGGACGGACACATTTCCGAAGCAATGATCCCTGCGTATAATCCTGCGATGCTGGAAAAGATAAATGCACGGAACACTTACCTGATATTCGGTTTTTCGGAGCTGTTTGATAATATTGATGCACTTACGGAAAACAATTATCAGCAGAAGCTTTCAGATATAAGCAGCCTTGCTGAGATAACTCAGGCAGTCGATCTTATACCCGACGGAAGGGGCGGAAGTATCTTATGTCAGAATGTCTGGGGATATTATGCCCTTTATTACAATATATCCGACAGGACAGCATTTTCTGCGGGCAGCATAGAGCTTATGCGCGAGATAACCGATGACGACAGTACGGGAGGGGCATCTCAGGCTTCTGTGATCGAGCATAACATAAGCGATTATATCAGAACATTTCCCGCCCGTGCAGACGGACTG
>USNJ01000285.1 GCA_900556055.1 uncultured Ruminococcus sp. | reverse complement strand
CACCGCAAAAGCAATAACAATAAGAGATACGATAATAACCGCATATCTGAAATTCTTTTCCGCTTTGCACTTCCCGATAAATTTCCCGAAAAACTCTTTAAGTTTCTTCATCTGCTCCCTCCTCTCCGATTGGAGTATCTATCTGCCAGATGTCCGCACCGCTTAGCTCACCGTCAATGAGCTTTTGGTAAAACTCCTGTGCCTTGGAATTATCCGCAGCACCGAACTTTCTGAAATCTCCCTCATCAATGTCCAGCTCCTTTTTGAACATATCAATGTAGGAATCAATAATCTCTTGTGCCTGTTCCGTATCAATGCCGTTTTCCTCCGCACCCGTCAGATCGATTATCTTTTCAAGCAGTTCATCTGCAGCAGGGCAAGCACCTATTTCTCCTGTGAGATTATCGTGGTCACTGTCGCAGTAGTATTCCCAAAAGTATCCCGAATCGGTCTGTATAAGTCTGCGTTTGCAGTTCATTCCCGTGCAGGGGTTATCGTGAGTAACCTCCGTTGTTATGGGGATATACTCTGTCTTTTCAAAAAAGTCCATTATATCCTGCGGAGTAATGTTAAGCTGCATTTCTTCATCATCGGCATCGGGATTTTCTTCTTCGGGATTCATCGTTATGAGAGATTTGTACAGTGCCACATACGCAAGCATTTCCTCTGCGGATAAATCGCTGTTTATCTCCGTGTTTCCAAAATGATTTGTTCCCACAACAGGCTTTCCGCTGAATTCGGTCGCATCGTCAACGCCATTGCTCGAATAGCCCACTTCAACCTCATAATGCTGTCTATGCTCACTTGGTGATAATTCGTCCTCAAGGGACTGTATAAGCTCGGTATATTCGGCAAAAGCGGCTTCCCGTGCATTAGCAAGTGCCTGTCTTATTGCCTCTCCCATTGCATTGCTGATTGCCATAGCAGCCTGCGGATTGGGTGCTTGGTCTATAAGCGGCTGATACTGTGCCTGTATCTCCGCAATTAAGTCCTGACAGTAATCTGCAAAGAACGTCCCGAAATCAAGTCCGGCACTTTCGTAAACATATACACCGCCATACCAATCGCCATAGTTCAGATAGTAATACGCCTGTGCCACATCAAGGTAGTTTTTCACCATAAGGGTATAGCCGTCTATTATCTCCGCCTTGGATTCGGCATTGTGTTCGGTGGGAAGTCCCGTGTTCAGGTCATTATCCTCTCCTGCAAGGGAATATGAGAAGGGAGAAAGCCAGCCGAAAAATGCTGAAATGAGAATATATACAAGCACGGCAAGGAAAACCGGGAGAACGACCGCTCCTGCACCGCCGCCCAGAATGAGGGAAACTGCTTTCTTTTTTACAGCAGTCTTTACAATGCCGCCCTTTGCAGCATTGCAAACGCTTCCGGGAATTTTCTGATTTTCCTTGATAAAGATTTTCTTACGCTTATTCCTTATCTCCTTTGACTTTTGCTTCTTGGCGTATTCCTGTTTTTCCTCCCTGAGTTTATGACTGTTCCCGACCTTAGAGCTTCTCTGCTTTTCGCCGTCAGCTTCATTGCTTCGGCAGGATTTGTCATTGGTATTTTTGATTTTTTCATCTTTATCCTTGATTACCTCTTTTGCGTGTTCGCTGCCTATACCGAAACGGTTGCCGTGATTTTCCATACGCTCGTCAACACGCTTTTTCTTTTTCAAATCGGTTTCGGCAAGTTTTTTTACCATTTTCTTGGCTTCAACGGCAGCCAGCGTTGCCGAAACATCAAGCACGGCAGAACCTGCGGAATCGGAGCTTTGCAATGTTTGTGAAATATTCTGTGCATCGCTGATTGCTTTCTGAGTTTCAGCACTTACCACAGAACCGCCTACATTTGGAACAATACTGCCTTTCTGCTTTTTGGCAAATTCGCCGTATGCCTTTTTCGCCCGATATGCCCTTACTTCGCCGTTGTATGTATCAAATACCGCCTTGTCGGAGTTACCGAGATATGTGCTTGTGTGGGATTTTCCCTCGCTGTCCTCTAAATGTTCCAGTGGAACATCTGAAATATTTTCCTCTGTCTGTTCCTCGTTTTTAGGATGTTCCACCGGAACATCTTCGGCTTCGGCAACAACGGTCGCACGGTTAAGCCTGATAGCTTCGGCATTTTTCTGTTCGATAAATGCTGCTCGCTTCATTCTTTCAGCCATTTTGGGAGTGATAGCCTTTTTCACTTCGGGGATAACGCTGTCGGCGGTTTCCGAAAGAAATTTATGTTCATACGGCTTTTTATCCTCATATCCCGAATGGGGTACTGTATCAGCACTTGCAACAGGCTTGGCGGCACTGTCGGGAACTGAATCGGCTCTTGCAGCAGCAGTCTTGATTTTGTCCTTGTTCAACTTGTCAAGGTAGGCAGCACGTTTCATTCTCTCCGCTATTTCGGGAGTAATTGTCTTAGATACTGAAACTGAGTTTTCGGAGTTTGCGAAAATACCGCTATGCTCCGTATTTCC
>USNJ01000284.1 GCA_900556055.1 uncultured Ruminococcus sp. | reverse complement strand
GATTTTTTTTCCCTTTGACATAAGCCTGAAACCCTCCGATATATGAAACTCATTGAATTATATGTAAACATTTGCATGAACTTCTCATTCAATACGCATTATATTTTATTATATCACATATCCCGACGGATTTCAAACATTTTTTTCAAATTTTCATGATTTTTTCATAGGAAATTTTTTCCTGATATTACAGAGGCAGCATCTCGGGCTTTCTGTCCCTGAAAAGGGCATAATATCTAAAGCCGCATGACCTCAGCATATCGCCGCATACATCAAAGCCTATGCCAAGCGTTTCGGGTGAATGTGCATCGGAGCCAAGCGTCACAAGCTCACCGCCAAGCTCTTTGTATCGCCTGAAAACATCTGCGCAGGGATTTGGCTCGATCAGTCCCCTTGAAAGTCCGCCCGTGTTGCATTCGAGTGCTTTTCCGTCATGTATTATCTGCATCAGGATCGGGTCGATATAGTCCGCAAACTGTCTGTATGAATAGGTCAGACCGTGATTTTTTCCGTAGCGGACGATATAATCGAGATGTCCCAGAGTGTCGTAGCATTTTATCTTCTTTATGCGTTCAAGCGTGACTGTGAAATATCTCTCGTATGCTCCGTCACGGTTATGCTCGAAAAACTCGGGGAAATACGGATCATATCCGTCAACATAATGTATCGAGCCGATTATGTGGTCAAAATGAAAGCTTTCCGTCAGCTTTTCAAGATAATCAGCGATATGCCCCTGAAGTCCAAGCTCTATGCCGATGCCTATGTCGATAATGCCCGAATATTCCGCTTTCAGGCGGCTCAGCTCTGAAATATACCGAGGGATATCAAGGTTGAAATCCACATCCGAATGTACATCGTAATCGTGATGGTCGGTAAAACAGATATGCGTCATTCCGAGTGAAACTGCCTTTTCCGTCTGCGATTTCGGCGGTGTTTCGGAGTCCCCGGAAAACGACGAATGAAAATGCTGATCCGCATAATATCCCTGCATTTTTCTCCCCTCCTTATCGTTCAAGTCTGTAAAACTGCGGCTTCCTGCCGACATAGTAAACTCCCTGCTCTATCCCGCAGGACAGAGCAATATCGGCAGCGATCTCAAAGCCGCTGCCGATAAATTCGGCTGTGTGGGTGTCCGAACCTATCGAAACGAAGCTGCCGCCGCACTCTTTGTACAGCTTCACTATATCAGCCGTGGGAAAGGTCCTGCCGTAAGCCTGACGAAGTCCGGAGCAGTTTATCTCAAGAGCGATCTCCCGTGAAACTATCTCGCGCATTATCTGCATGATGATGTCATAAAACTGCGCAATATCGGGTTTTATCCCGAATTTTCCTTCCATATACCGAAGCGGATAGGTCAGATGCCCGAGGACATTGAACTTCCCCCAGCGGCACATTTTCAGGATCTCGGAAAAATATCGTTCCAGCTGCTTTGATGCCGCTTCGGCTGACGTAAAGCTGAGCCCGCAGAAATCGTCACAGTTCGGTATCTGATGCATCGAGCCGATGACGACATCAAGTCGGCTGTCGGAAACGACCGACTCTGCCGCCTCATAGTCAAAAGTCGGCTGTCCAAGCTCTGTGCCGCAGAGAACGGTCAGTCTGTTTCCGTATTCACATTTTGCTTTTTCAATATCGGACAGCGATCTTCCCAAAAGAGTCCTGTTATCATAGCTGTCGAAATCATTGGGATTTTCCGTGTAAAATTCGCAGGGAAAAAATCTGTTGCATTCGCAGTGATCGGTCAGCGCAAGCACGGAAACTCCATTTTCAATTGCAGCGGCACACATTTCCGATGCTGTGTGCGTCCCTCTCGGCGAATTGACGGTATGTGTGTGGCAGTCAGCTTTCATAACATCACCTACTCCGCATGGACGCTCAGAACATCGTCTGTCATTCTCAGCTTATTGATCGCATAATCGAATATCTCGCCCGATTTTCCCATGCTAACTATATATTTCAGTTCCAGAACGCTGCCCTCTCCGACAACGATCTCGGCAGATACAACGGATATCGAAAGTGCCGAAAACAATTTTGCCGCCGCCTTTGACACGCTGTCCGCACTGGTCACGGCGATGCTTATGTACTTCGTTTCCGTATGATGCAGAATGATCTTTTTCGCCGCCTGAAGCGTCAGGTAGATAAGAAGCGTCGCTATGACTGCGGCACTGTAAAATCCCGTTCCGCACGTCAGACCCACACATGAAACCGCCCAGAGGCTTGCGGCGGTGGTCAGTCCCTTGACGCTGAATCCCTCCTTTATGATCGTTCCTGCGCCGAGAAAACCTATTCCGCTGACGACCTGCGCCCCAAGACGTGTCGGATCCATGTTCATGATGCCGGTATATTTGTTGCAGACAAATTCCGAAGTTATAGTCATAAGCGCAGCACCTATGCAGACGAGTACGTGCGTCCTTATGCCTGCGGGACGGTTTATATGCTCACGCTCGTTGCCGATAAAGCTGCTCAGAACGGTAGCAAG
>USNJ01000283.1 GCA_900556055.1 uncultured Ruminococcus sp. | reverse complement strand
TGACCTCAGTGCCTTCCTTGACCATTGAACCGATCTCAGGCTCTGTTCTGATAACAGTATTTTCTTCCTGTTCATCAACAACAACAACAGGTGTAACTTTAAGATTAAGACGTTCAAGCATAGACTGCGCCGTATCGGATTCGATCTCGAATACATTAGGTATCTGTACCTGTTTAGGACCTTTACTGAGTCTAACAAGAACAGTTGTCTTGCCTTTTATTATGTCACGTCCTTCATCGGGTGACTGTGAAATGATCGTTCCCTCAGGTGCATCGTTATATTCCTCAACTTCGACCTGGAGCTTAAAGAAATCAGCATAAGTGTCAGCAACCATCTGGTAGTTATATCCTGTGATCTTAGGCATAGGATATGTTTCAGATTTGCTGGTTGAGATATTCTTGAAAACAATAACAGCAATGAATATTGTTACAACTATCAGAACGCCTGCCGCAACAGCAGTAAGCGCAACGATAAATACCGATCCGCCGCTTGCTTCATGATCGTCATCTCCGTCATCATCTTCTTCGTATGTCGGAGGTTGAGGGACAGGTACAGCCTGTACCTTCTTTTTCGGTGTATAGGTTTTGACCTGTTCTTCGCTTTCTGCGTTCTTTTTGTTTTCCTTTTCCATTGCTTTTGCCTCGCTGTTTCCCGAACGTCCTCCAAAAATCGGAAGTTTTTTGCTTGCATGCTGAGGTTCATGCTTAACTTCTTCGGGATTATAATATTTTTCAGTTTCAGGAGTAAGATAAGTATATTCAAAAACAATAGACGGATTTTTCTTGAATTCCTCAATATCCTTTATCATTTCCGATGCTGACTGATAACGTCTTGACGCATCTCTCTGCATCGCCCTCATAACGATCTCTTCGAGTCCCTCGGGGATCGTATCATTTATCTGACGCGGCGGCTTGGGATCCTCCTGCATATGCATAAGTGCGATCGCAACAGGATTATCTCCGTCAAACGGCTTTATTCCCGTCAGCATCTCATACATCATTACACCGACAGAATAAATATCACTCTTTTCGTCGGTAATGTCTCCCCTTGCCTGTTCAGGACTGATGTAATGAACAGAACCTATTGCCTTATCGGAAATGGTCTTTCCTTCTTCACGTGCAAATCTTGCAATTCCGAAGTCCATGACCTTTATTGTTCCGTCAGGGAAAAGCATGATATTCTGAGGCTTGATGTCACGATGAACTATGCCTCTGTCATGCGCATGCTGAAGCGCACGGAGGATCTGAATGATGAAATGGACAGTATCCTTCCACTTCAGAACACCCTGCTGTTCGATAAACTCCTTAAGAGTAATGCCGTCAATATATTCCATGACGATATACTGCATTTTGTCCGAGAAGCTTACGTCGTATATCTTTACGATATTCGGATGAGAAAGAACAGCTATAGCCTTGGATTCATTGCGGAATCTTCTGACAAATTCATCATTGTCAGCAAATTCGGTTTTCAGGATCTTGACCGCAACATCTCTGTCCTCAACGATGTCGTGAGCCTTGTAGACATCAGCCATTCCGCCAATGCCGATAAGCTCGGTTATTTCGTAGCGGCCGTCCAGTCTTTTGCCGATATTTTTATCCATTGAATTCACTCCTGTATATAAAGCTGATAACCGCAGAATGCCGTCTTAAGGACGCTTTTGCGGAACTGAATAAACATGGTCTCTCATGTGCCTGAGCAGTCAACAACGATAACTGAAATGTTATCCCTGCTTCCCGCATCGATAGCGTGCTGAACAAGTACATCAGCAGGATCACCGTCAGATACACAGTTTATTATATGTAAAATATCCGAGTCTTCGCAGATGCCTGTAAGGCCGTCCGAGCAAAGCAGGAATACAGTATTTTCTAGTCCTTTGATCTCAAAGTAATCAGGTCCGACAGAATCGGAAACGCCAATGGCTTTGGTAAGATAATTTCTCTTGGGGTGCGTTTTCATTTCCTCTTTTTTGATGTCACCTTTTGAGTACATATCCATAACTATAGTATGGTCAATAGTTATCTGGCTGATCTCACCGTCAGCAATAAAATATGCACGGGAATCTCCTACATTGACTATGTGCGCATTATCCTCACAGAATATTGCCGCAACACACGTCGTGCCCATTCCGCGCATTTCTTCATGAAGCCGTGATTTTTCATAAACGATCGCATTTGCAGTGCTTACCGCAGAGATCAGAAGATTTCTCAGTGAATTTTCATCTGCTCCCTTTCTGAATCCCCTTGAAATAATGTTTGATATAACAGTAACAGCGGTTTCACTTGCTTCGCTTCCCGCATTTTCACCGCCCATTCCGTCACATACAATTGCTGCAAACGTATTTTCACATAATTCTATAACATTGATCCTGTCCTGATTTTCTTCACGGACAGTGCCGATATCTGTTTTTGAATAGCACTTCACAGCAATCACTCCTTTATATTTCATATTCACGTCTCAGCTGACCGCAGGCTGCATCAATAT
>USNJ01000282.1 GCA_900556055.1 uncultured Ruminococcus sp. | reverse complement strand
TTATATAAGAAAAGAAGATGCGAAGGCGCAGGATGTGCTGATGTGCATCCAAACCGGTTCGAAGGTGAACGACACGAACCGGATGAAATTCGAGAACGACGAATTCTATCTGAAGTCCGAAGGGGAAATGCAGGAGCTTTTTCCGGGACACCCGGAATACCTGGAAGTCACCCAGGAGATCGCGGACCGGTGCAAGGTGGAATTTACTTTTGGGGAATATCACCTGCCGGAATTTGTTCCACCGGAGGGTTTGACCAATGATCGGTACCTGAGAAAACTTTGTTACGAAGGGCTGCGGGAGCGATACGGTGATGCGGCCATGGAGGAGGACAACAGCTACCGGATCCGTCTGGAGAGTGAGCTGAATGTCATCGAGACCATGGGGTATGTGGAGTACTTCCTGATTGTGTGGGATTTCATTCACTACGCAAAGACTCACGACATTGCCGTGGGTCCGGGAAGAGGATCCGCCGCCGGAAGTATCGTGGCATACACTTTGCACATCACGGAAATCGATCCGATTAAATATAATTTGATTTTTGAGCGGTTCCTGAACCCGGAGCGGGTGAGTATGCCGGATATCGACATGGACTTCGGCGATACCAGAAGGGGCGAGGTCGTCGACTACGTCCGGCAGAAATACGGCGAGGATCACGTCGCGCAGATCGTCACGTTCGGTACGATGGCCGCACGCGGTTCGATCCGCGACGTCGGCCGCGTGCTGAATTTCACCTACGCCGAGACGGACGCGGTGGCAAAGCTCGTGCCGCCGGCGCCACATATGACGCTCAAGGACGCGCTGAAGCAGTCCCCGCAGCTGAAGCAGATGTACGACGGCGACGCGCGCGTCAAGGAGCTCGTCGACACGGCTATGGCGCTCGAGGGCATGCCGCGCCATGCATCAACACATGCTGCGGGAGTTGTTATTTCCGACCGTCCTGTGCGTGATTATGTCCCGCTTTACAAGGCTGACGGCGGCTCGCCCGTTACACAGTATACAATGACTGTTCTTGAATCGCTCGGTCTGCTGAAAATGGATTTTCTGGGACTGCGCAATCTTACCGTTATAAGCGACTGTGAGAAGGCAATAAAGCGGATCAAGCCTGATTTTTCGATAAATAAAATTCCCGATAATGATGCAGAAGCCTTTGAGATGATGTCCAAAGGAGATACGACGGGAGTGTTTCAGTTCGAGAGCGAGGGAATGCGCCAGGTGCTGATAAAAATGAAGCCCCGTTCGATCGAGGATCTTACGGCTGCGCTTTCGCTTTATCGTCCCGGACCGATGGACAGTATCCCGAAATATCTGGAAAACCGTGAACATCCCGAAAAAATAACCTATGCGCACCCGATACTGAAGGACATTCTTGACGTTACCTGCGGCTGCATAGTATATCAGGAGCAGGTCATGGAGATATGCCGGAAGATGGCGGGTTATTCATATGGCAGAGCAGATCTTGTACGCCGTGCGATGGCAAAGAAAAAGCACGAAGAAATGGAAAAGGAACGCAGCATTTTTGTCAGCGGATCAATGAAAAACGGCGTTCCGGAGGATGTCGCAAATTCTGTCTTTGATGAGATGTCGGGCTTTGCATCGTATGCATTCAATAAATCCCATGCGGCTGCATATTCGGTCGTGGCATATGAAACAGCATATCTTAAATGTCATTATTATGCTCATTATATGGCTGCGCTCATGACAAGCGTGCTTGAAAATACGGGCAAGCTTATTGAATATATATCCTGCTGCGAGTCGTCAGGGGTGCATGTTCTCCCGCCCGATATCAATGAGAGCGAGGAAAATTTCACTGTTTCGGGCGGCTCTATACGCTTTGCACTGCTTGCACTGAAGGGTGTGGGCTGGGGAGTTATATCCTCAATAACGGATGCACGAAAAGACGGAAGATTTGTCTCGATACAGGATTTCTGCAGGCGTATGCAGGGGCGTGATTTCAACAAAAGAGCACTTGAAAGCCTTATAAAATGCGGCGCATTCGACAGATTGGGACATTCACGGCGTACGCTTCTCGAAAATTACGAAAGTCTTTACGATGATTATCATGATAATGTCCGAAAAAATATTGACGGACAGATGGATTTCTTCGGAGATCCGACAGAAAATTCCGCTTCAGATGCAGAACTGGAGGAAAAAGAAGAATATCCGCACGATGTGCTGCTTAAAATGGAGAAGGAAATTATAGGCATATATATTTCGGGACATCCGCTTGATTCGGTTGACATTTACAGGCATGCATTAAGGCTGAATACGATAGCTGAAATAACTGCAAAATGCTCAGCGATGCAGAACAGTGCGGACGGAATGAAGGTTTCATTCGTAGCAGAGTGTCAAGGTATAAAGCTTCACACCGCCAAAAACGGTTCCGAGATGGCTTTTGCCAATACAGAAGATAAGACGGGGACTATGGAATGTATCATATTTTCTGAATTGTTCAGAAGATGCAGGGAACTGATAATGACTGCG
>USNJ01000281.1 GCA_900556055.1 uncultured Ruminococcus sp. | reverse complement strand
CACGACACGAAGATACGCTTCCGACAGATACGGAACTATTACCTTTTACTGCCTTTATTTTATAACATCCTGGAGATGATACCACATAACAGTTAGCTGTAGCAGACGAAGATAAATCCAGAATATTTGTAGCCTGATGCACTGTATATAAACCCTTTACATTCCCATAGATAAGACTAATAGTCCCTTCGCGGATTCGCAATGATGTGTTTTCTGTAATTTTATAGGACACGACATCATTAACTATCAATATATCAGAAATCCAATTGTCATCAGACTTTGCCTCAAGGATCTTTCCCTCCTGAGGGTCTTCAATCGAGAACCGGAACGACAAGGATTTCTGCTTATAATCAGTATTCTCATACGAAGGGGCGAGAGAAATGCTCGTTGAGCTGCTGAGCTGGCTTAGCGAGACAGTGACATCATCTGCATATTGGGTATGTAGCCTTATCGTTGCAGCACGTGTTTCACCGGTATTGTTTTCGTCCAGCTCGAAAGAGATAAATCCATCTGACACATTGAGGTTCTTCAGCCACGTCGCATTCCAAGGCTCTTTCTCGGCGGAAATCCTCGCCGATGCGTCTGCACCTGTAATTCTATAACCAAGACTGACAGACTGTGACTTATAGCCGTAGCTTAAATCTTGTTTGTCAACAACAATTCTTATCCCAGAAGAACGAGAAACAACAAGTCTGACATCCTCCGCGCCGGGATAGCTCAAAGTTATTGTACCTGCTGCTAATGCCTGAACTTCTGTCACATCAAAAGACAGCAATTCGTTCGAATACGACAGGTTCCGAATCCACTGCGTTGAGGTCTCCGCCTTCAGAATCGCATTTGGCAAAGGGTTCGTAATCTTTACCTTGATAGCTTCGGATTCTGCGGCATAAGATAAGGAAATTCTGTCCTTTTCAGGTTGTATGCTCGAATAGTTTGCTTCTCGGAAAGACTTTACCGAAACATATTCCACCCTGTCCCAAGTCAGTTTGTCCCCGCTCACCGAAACTTGCCCTGCCCTATCATTCTGACCAGCATGGACCTGCAACACACCGCCATCAATTGAATACCAGCATCGACCGACTTCAGACTCTTTGAATTCATCTTCATCATAGCCCCAGACCGTTCCATTAACAACAGTAAGTGCCTCGGGCAAACTATATGTATAAAACAAACCCTTGTCAAAGCGTACAAAAGACTTAGCCTGCGAAACAGAATTCAATTGCGCCCAATAACCGGAGACTGAAATATTATCCTGTATTTCTTCCATCTTACAGGAAGTCAGAACAACTGCTAAAGAGAGTACAAGTAACGATTTATATTTCATAGCAAGTTTTCTTAAAATGTAAAGCCAGCTTTTACTCCGACAGTAGGGGCATAGATATATCTAACAGAGGCTGCTACAATTTCAGCTTTTCCAGCCGTTTGAAACAAAGGCCAAGGAGTAAAGTCGAAGTTGACAAGAAGATAGGCCGAGCATCTGTTTCCTGCCCGGAAATTCGCGCCTAAACCGATATCAGCAAGCGGGACTCGTGAAATAGCATAGATTCCGCCAGAAACTGAAAGCATCGGCTGTATTCGTGTCCGCGTCATATATATCTTGCCGTTAAGGAATACCGGAACATCAAGCCTATGTTCCTTGAAGTCACCATATTCCGGAATAAGCGAGTCCCCTATCACGAGTGGAGTGCGGACATTGTATAGGATTCCTGCGCCGACGCTTAAAGAACCGATATAGCCAAAACTGTAGCCTATTGACCACGTCGCCTGAAGAGGTGTCAAATCTCCGTACTTTCGTTTGCCGGAGTTCTGGAATACGGCCGACCAAACATATAGCTGATAGCCATAGGACAGTTCAAAGGAGTTGACCAGTCCATGATTCCTATATTTCCAGTCATATTCGGCAATGGCATTCTTCCGTGCGGATTTCTTTACTGCGCTGATTCTTTTTGCCTCTAGGTCGGCGATGCTGTCCTTCGCAAATTCAGCACGCCGTCTTTCAATATTCCTTCGTTCAGTCTCAGCCCGCTGTGACTCTTTTTTACGGGCGACATCTGATGCCAAACGTTCCTTTTCCGCCTTTCGCGCTGTCTTTGTCGCTTGAGCGAGACTATCCGAAACCGCTTTCTGGCGAACGGCGTTTGCTTCCTGTCTCTCCTTTTCCGCCTTTCGCATCTCTTTTTTCACAAGAGCAAGGCTATCTGCGATTTCCTTTTCCCGCAACTGCCTCTGAGCCGCAAGGCGCTTTGCATAATCCTTATCAACTTTCAGCGTGAAGACCAGATAGGAACCATCAACTTCAAGGCTATGTGAAATGAAACCATCAAGACTTGCTGTTATTTTTTTACTGAATTGAGGGATGCTTATCTGGAAGGTTCCGTCCCTCAATGTCTCGGTTTTTTCCCCAGACATATCAGCCAAAATCACAACACCCTCCATCGGCTTGCGAGTATCATCGAAGACCACTCCCCTTACAACCCTATTGTTC
>USNJ01000280.1 GCA_900556055.1 uncultured Ruminococcus sp. | reverse complement strand
CCGCATCGGAGGAGGATTACGCAACAGAATTCCTCGACTATATAATCTCCGTAAAGGTTGTTTCCGACATTGACGAGGCTATTGCGCATATCGCAAAATATTCCACAAAGCACTCGGAATGCATCGTCACAGAAAGCCTTAAAAATGCAGAGAAATTCCAGAAAGAGGTCGATGCGGCATGTGTTTACGTCAATGCATCGACACGCTTCACCGACGGTTCGGAATTCGGCTTCGGCGCTGAGATAGGCATCTCGACTCAGAAGGTACACGCAAGAGGTCCCATGGGACTTGCCGAGCTTACATCTGTAAAATACCTCATCAACGGAAACGGACAGATCCGCTGATCTACGGAAAGGATTGTTGAAGGCTTGTTTTTCGACTATGACGAATACCTGAAAAAAACGGGGCAGACAAAGAAGCTGAAAAAGAAAAAGGTCCGCAGGGCCGATGTCAAAAAGATAAAAAAGGAGATCAAGGAAGAGTCATCGGAATCCATCGAAAACCTCAAAAAGATCTTCGATGATGCTCTCGATGAGGATATCTCCGAGTTTGAGGAGCTTGAACAGGAGGCAGCCGCACCTGCCGCAGAAGCAAAGGTGCTGACGGAAGCGCAGATCAAAAAACGCTACATAATCACGGGCGTTATCGTTATAATCATGGCACTTATCGGACTTATCTCCACTATTTCCGCAACTGTAAGCTTCTTTGCGGGAATTGCTGACAATACACAGCAGAAAAAGGAATTTGAAAAATTCATCTATCCCATAGTTATGTGCGATCCTGCACCCTTCGACCAGACAGTAAAGCTGCGTTCCGACACTACGATCACTGCTGCTATCTGGGATATTATCCTCTACGAGGACAAAAGTAAATACGAATCGGAATTCGATACTATCATCGTTCCCGAAATGGACGTTGAACAGCACGCTACCAAGCTTTTCGGAACAGGTCTGACATTTGAGCATAAGACCATCAACACCCCGGGATTTCAGTTCTATTACGATGATGAGATAAAATCCTACCGTGTTCCGTCAAATCCGAAGTATTTCTCCTATTCGCCGAGGATAGAAGAGATAAGCAGAATCGGCGAGAGCTATACGCTGAAGGTCGGCTATGTGTCCCCTACCCCTGCATGGCTTGCCGATACGGAGGACGAGATCACTCCCGAAAAATATGTTGAGTATGTCGTTTCCAAGCGAGGCGACAATCTGACGCTTATTGCTGTCAAGGACACATATATCGAGCAAAACCTTGAAAACGGTCTTTAAAATACTTCCCGCCCGTAAAAAGGCGGGATTTTTTTATGAAAAACATGAAAAACAGAACATAATTCACGCTTTTTTCCATCTAAAAAATAAATTGTAATCAAATTGTAGTCAAAAAGTAGTGACAAAAGACAATTAATATGTTATAATGAGAGCAATAATGCCGATAAATGAAAAAGGAGCGTGAAATCCCTTTTATGAGGAAGCTTAACGATACGCAGAAAACAATTGCGGCGGTCGCTCTGGCTGCGGCTGCGGTCATTGCTGTGATAATCGCTGCGATATTATATATAGGTGCAAATGTTAAAAGATCTGTTTCCATATCCGAAATAAACGGCGTTATTTCTCTAATGAGAGACGGAGTTCCCGTTAATCCGGCTGTCGGAACCGTACTCAAAAGCGGTGACACCATAACCACATCCGACGCAAGCACCGTAAGGGTATCCGTTGACGGAAGCAAGATAATATCATTTGAACCGGGTACATCTGCATATATTACATATGACGGATCTGCAAAGAACGGTTCAACGAACGTAAACCTCACTTCGGGTGCTGTTATCTGCCAGATAAACAAGCCGATGTCGGCAAAGGCGGTTTTCGCCGTTAAGACTCCGAATGCTGCGGTCAGCGCAAAGGGAACGGTGTTCAGAACAAGCTTTGAATATCTCCCCGAATACCTGAAATACACAAATGCAAGCATAACGACCGTCCACAATCTTGACGGATCGGTAGTTCTCCAGCTTTATGACAAAAATGCACAGCCTGTCGAAAACAGCATGCTCCTGCTGCCTAAGACCTCGGCACAGCTTATCTCAGGCGATTCTGCCGCTGAATATCTCTATCTTAATCAGGAATTCACAGCAGCAAGCCTTGATTTCTACACCATAAAAGAGCTTATAAAGATCTGCGGCGAAAGAAGCATCGTGTTCTCTCTTTCCGAGCTTAATGACGCCCTTTTCGGTGCATCTGAAAAGTATCTCATGCAGAACGGAACAGAGGCTGAGACCTCCGTCACCGAGACATCTGCCGTAATGTTTTCCAAATCACCTGATTGAAGGATTTTCATAACCTTCGAGATGCCGAAACCGCTTTCGAGCTTCGCAGATACGTTCAAAAGGTATACCTGACAGCTCCTGCCTTCGAGGATGAAGGGTTCGCAGGTGACGTGCACCGCTTCCACTCCGGCGATTTTCACTACGCCGATAATGTCCGAGACCTTGAGGGTCATCGTA
>USNJ01000279.1 GCA_900556055.1 uncultured Ruminococcus sp. | reverse complement strand
TTTATGCCGGGAGTTACCACGGTCGCTCAGCCTTGTTACGACATGGGCAGCATCGTTGTTGACAATCTTATATCCAACATAAGCGAACATAAGCATTTCAATGAGAATATCACGCTCGGCTGTGAGATCATCGAGAGAGAGTCAGTTGCGGATATTTCCTGATAATATTATATAAATGTAAAACAAAAGTTAAAATTTATCCGCAAACAGCCTGCGGATAAATTTTTTTGGCAAAACCTCTTGATAAATCTCTGAAAATATTATAAAATAGTATTGAAGCTGATTTGTATCAAATCGGCAGGAAACTTTTTTAACGAAAGGATGTCATACCAATGGCAGGTTTAAACAAGGTTACAGTTGACGATCTCAGCGTCAAGGGCAAAAAAGTTCTCGTAAGAGTTGATTTTAACGTTCCAATGAAGGACGGCGTTATCACAAATGATAACAGAATTACAGCAGCTCTCCCCACGATCAAGAAGCTGATCGCTGACGGAGGCAAGGTTGTACTCTGCTCACACCTCGGCAAGCCTAAGAACGGCCCTGAGGCTAAGTTCTCCCTGAAGCCCGCAGCAGACAGACTCGCTGAGCTGCTTCCCGGCACAAAGGTAACATTTGCTGCTGACGACACTGTTGTCGGCGAAAACGCTAAGAAGGCTGTTGCTGAAATGGCTGACGGCGATATCGTTGTTCTCGAGAACACAAGATTCAGAGGCAATGACGAAACAAAGAACGGCGAAGAGTTCTCTAAGGAACTGGCTGATCTCGTTGACGATCAGGTATTCGTTATGGACGCTTTCGGTTCTTCCCACAGAGCTCACGCTTCCACAGCAGGCGTAACAAAGTTCGTTAAGGAAACAGCAGTAGGCTACCTCATGCAGAAGGAGATCAAGTTCCTCGGAAATGCAGTTGAGGATCCTGTTCGTCCTTTCGTTGCTATCCTCGGCGGTGCTAAGGTCGCTGACAAGCTGAACGTTATCTCCAACCTCCTCGAAAAGTGCGATACACTTATCATCGGCGGCGGTATGGCTTATACATTCCTCAAGGCTAAGGGCTATGAGGTAGGAAACTCCCTCGTTGACGAAGAGAAGATCGATTACTGCAAGGAAATGATGGCTAAGGCTGATAAGCTCGGCAAGAAGCTTCTCCTTCCCGTTGACTCCACTATTGCAGCTTCTTTCCCCGATCCTATTGATGCTGCTATCGAGGTTTCCGTTGTTGATGCTGACAAGATCCCTGCTGATATGATGGGACTTGATATCGGACCTAAGACAATGGAGCTGTTTGCAGAAGCTGCTAAGTCTGCTAAGACTGTTGTTTGGAACGGTCCTATGGGCGTATTTGAAAATCCTGTTCTCAAGAAGGGTACAGTTGCTGTATGCGAGGCTCTTGCAGAGGCAGATGCAACAACTATCATCGGCGGCGGCGATTCCGCTACCGCAGCTATCCAGCTCGGCTATGCTGACAAGATGTCCCACATCTCCACAGGCGGCGGAGCATCTCTCGAATACCTCGAGGGCAAGGTTCTCCCCGGCGTTGCTGCTATCGCTGAGAAGTAATTTCATATTTAACTGAAATTCGGCGGGAAACAGGCTGTAAAAAGCTTGTTTCCCGCTTTTTTTATTGTTGACATTTGAATTAATATAGGATATAATGTTTACATAAGCTTAATTTTTTTGACGTTTGATTTGGGGGAATATTATGAGATACAAGCGCATGATATCGTTTATGACAGCTTTTGCAATATGCATGGGACTTTGCGGATGTCAGCCGAAAAATATCGGTCAGGGGGCTGCTGAAAATGATACGTCGGAAACGGTGATATCCGGGGAAAATACCGATGAAAAAGATGCTGCCGAGCTTAGCTGTGATACATTCAAAGCACCTGACAGGGCGTTTCTCGAGAAATGCATCTCGGAAGCTGAAAATGATGCTGTTTATATAAAGTATGATAAAAGCGGGAATTACGAGGCTCTCGGCTATGACGATATGATGTCGCTCGTTTCGTATGTATCGCACAGGGGAGAAGCAGTTCTTTCTGAGAATGATGATTACAGCGAAAATTTCGGCGGAATGGATAAGCTGTTTGATGACAACTGGAATTATGTGGGAGAACCTGCGGTTTATTTCGGCTTCGGACCTGCTCCCGAAGGGTATGATCCAGAGAATGGGGAGCTTATTTTGGATAAAGAACGTACCCTCGAAGCTGCGGAGTATCTGTTCGGTGTTATCGAAAATGATCCCGATATCAAGTCTGCTATGAAAAATGCGATGGACAGCAATGTGCTTTACGTCGGATATTCACAGTACAGTATCAGGGAAAATGGGAACAGCTTCATTGAATGGGCAATGTCCGATATATTGGACATTGACGGTAAGACGGAATTTTCGGGCAGCAATGAGGATATGCATTTTAACGTCACAGATGATGAGATATATGAGCTTAGTGACATTGATATGAATTTCATTCGTCCTGACAGGGATTTCATAATGAATGCCGCCGAAAGCCGTGACGGATATT
>USNJ01000278.1 GCA_900556055.1 uncultured Ruminococcus sp. | reverse complement strand
CGGAATATTTGCACAGCTATGAGGCTGCGCTTGCATGCCGCAAATGCGGATTGCTGGCGAATACGGTGGTGTCGATACAGGGACTGGTTTCCCGCTGTGCCATGGCGTATTTTGCCGGGATCGAGAGAAAGGCCATACCGCCATCTGTTGGAGATATTATCCGCCGTGACAGCATTGACTACCGAACCGTCAAAGAACAGCCTTCCGCCCTTCGGAAGTTCACGCTCTATCATCTCGAAAACAGAAGGAACACCCTCCATTCCCGCACGGCACAGCTCTATCCCGCTGCCTTCAAGCTCATGCTCAGCCTGTATGTAATAACGTCCGTCTGTCCATAAAAATGCCTTGTCACGCAGGATAAGCGCAGTTCCCGCAGAACCCGTAAATCCCGTAACAAAGCGTCTTGCCTTGAAATGCTCCGACGGATATTCCGATTCATGGCAGTCAGCTGTCGGGATATACAGGCAGTCAGCACCGTGTTCGGACATTTTATTCCTAAGAACGGACAATCTTTCAGATATTTCGGACATTTTCATCTCTCCTTATAAAAAAGCTAAGCCCTTCATGTTTTGACATAAAGGGCAGGTCATTTTACTTGCTTACTGTGGGAACGATAGCTGTCGAGAACTTCTGTGTGCAGGTAAATTCAGCACCGGGCTTCAGCTCTCTGTAACCGCTTGCGGACGCAGGCATCTTGAGGTTAGGTGCATTTACGAGCGCAGTCATAGGCTCGGGACAGAAATAATTCTTGAATCCCCTGTCGTTCCATACGATCCAGAACTTGTAATCATCGCTTGTTTCATAGCGGATCTGCTTGCCTGTTGCCATATCCTTGATAAAGCAGCCGTGGAATTTTCCCTCGGCAGTGTCGATAGTTCCCGCTGTGTACATATCATTGCAGATATCCTTCAGAACAGGGCACTTCACGCCTCTCTTATATGAAAGGTCACGTCTGTTCAGGTCGGCAAATTCCTCTGTCGGCAGCCATCTTGAACGGTCAAAAAGGCACTTCTTTTCAACGGGTATCTGTATCCTGATGTCCTCTTCATTTCCGCCGTCAACAAAGGGCGCATTGATAGTAGTATGCGTAGCCACGGAAACAGGCAGCATCTTATCGGACATATTTACGATAGTGAAATTGTGGACAAGTCCCTCTTTTTCGGATAATTCAAATCTGAGTGTGACCTTGAATTTCAGCGGGAAAACATTGTAGAAGAAATCGCTCTCATCGTATGTATAGGAAGTCACTGCATATGCCTTGCCGTCAGCAGTTCCCATATCTTCAAGCTTGTGCGCTCTTTTCTGGATAAATCCGTGCAGATGGTTCTTGAAGCGTGTCTCATTAACGGGCAGATGATATTCCCCGTCAGATGTTTTCAGCACGCCGCCGTCAAAACGGTTCGGGAGATAGAGTGTCGGAAGTCCCCAGATCTCGGGTGCTTCCATTATCTCGGTGATGGACACATTGTCCTTGTAGCGGAAGATCTCCATCTTTTTGCCCTCGTCACGGAAACGCAGAACGCTGCTTCCCATTGTATATGCGATCACCGCATAATAATCTCCTGCCCTGAGTTCAACGCAGGGGATCCCCTTGTGAGTACCATTTACTGCAGATACTTTGCTCATAAAATCGTTCCTTTCAATATAAAAATGTCTGCTTATGAATCATATTTTCTGATCCTGAGAGGTATGCCGAGCTTTTCGGAAATATCCTTCGCAAGTGATATTTCCCTTTCGGATATTACATCAACGACCGTAAACATTACCTTGGGGACATATTTTTTGCATTCCGATGCAAAATCAAGCATCGCACGGAAGCTGCCCTTTCCGAACTTCGGACGTGTCACCCTGAGATAATCCTCTTCATCTCCAGAATTAAGCGATATCGAAACAATATCGACAGCGTCCCGAAGCGTTGGCGCAGTTTCTTTTCCGTTGATAAGATCGGAAAGACCATTGGTATTGAGCCTTACGGGAATGCCGTACTTTTCACGCAGCTTCTTTCCGATATATGCAACATCGTCCGCACGCTCCATAGGCTCGCCGTATCCGCAGAAAACAAACTCGCTTATGCCCCGAAGATCGGTCACGGCGATCCTTTCAAGCACCTCGTCAGCCGATGGCTCTCTCGATAGCCATAAGCTGTCCGAACCGTAAGCTCCGTCGCCGTTCTGCCTTATGCAGAATGTGCATGCACACGGACATCTGTTTGTAAGGTTGATATAAATATTGTCGTTTACACGATAAATAAAGGTTTCGGATCTGACCATTTCAATCCCTCTTTTTTCGGATCAGCCTGTAATTCTCAGTGAAATATCAAATGCCTTGACGGAATGTGTCAGCGCACCGAGTGAGATGATATCAACGCCTGTCGCCGCAACATCGGCAATATTATCAAGCGTGATATTGCCCGAAGCTTCAAGCTTTGCACGTCCGTCCGTAAGCTTTACACATTCAGCCATTTCGGCACAGCTCATATTGTCAAGCATGATAACATCTGCACCCGCCTCGATAGCCTGCATAAGCTCGTCCTTGTTTCTTACCT
>USNJ01000277.1 GCA_900556055.1 uncultured Ruminococcus sp. | reverse complement strand
TTCGGCTGCGGACTGAACTTCACAGCAGCGGCAGTAATAGCGATATGCGCAGCTGTAAGAATGAAAAAATCAGGCAGCTTCAGCACGGGAAAAACTGTACTTTATGTGCTTTTATCGCTTATCCCGATAGTGAATATTTTTGTTCTCGGAGATATCAGACGCAAGTCTGCATGAGAACTTTATCGTGAAATATTATCCCGGAAAGGGAAATGTATTCCGTTATAAGCCGTTCAGTTGATGATCGGCACCCCTTATGAAAGGAAAGGACTTTTCATGGCAATTATAAAAACGGAAGGTCTGACTTATGTTTACAGTCAGGGCACACCATTTGAAAAAACAGCTGTTGACAGCGTTGATCTGGAAATCGAGGGAGGAGAGCCCATCGGCATAATCGGTCATACGGGTTCGGGAAAATCCACGCTTATCCAGCATTTCAACGGGCTTATCCGTCCGACCTCAGGCAAGATATATATTGACGGGCAGGATATATGGAGCAAGGAAGTCAAGCTCCGTGATGTTCGCTTCAAAGTCGGACTTGTTTTCCAGTATCCCGAATATCAGATATTTGAGGAAACAGTTTATAAGGACATATCCTTCGGACCTAAAAATATGGGACTTTCCGATGAAGATATAGACAAGCGTGTGAGAGAAACAGCGAAAATGCTTGAGATACCGGACGATATGCTGGAGCGTTCGCCGTTTGAGCTTTCGGGAGGTCAGAAAAGGCGCGTTGCGATAGCGGGAGTTATGGCAATGGAGCCTAAGGTGCTTATTCTCGATGAACCTGCAGCGGGACTTGATCCAAGGGGACGTGATAATGTTCTTGGACTTATAAAAGAGTATCAGCAGGAGAAAAAGAACACTGTTCTGCTTGTTTCACACAGCATGGAGGACGTTGCGAAGTTTGCCTCCAAGATACTTGTTATGAATAAGTCAAAGCTTTTCTGCTATGATGATACTGCGGCTGTTTTCAGACGTGCCGATGAGATAGAAAAGATGGGACTTTCCGTTCCTCAGATAACCCGTGTTTTCGGCAGACTGCGCAGTATGGGATATGATCTGCCAAAGGATATTTATACCGTTGAACAGGCAAAGAAAGCTGTTCTCGATATTATCCGCAGTAAAAAGGACGGTGAAGCTCATGCTTAAAGATATAACGATCGGACAGTATTTCCCGGGAAATTCTGTCATACACCGTCTTGATCCGAGATTCAAAATAATCATCACAGGCATTTATATCGCTATGCTTTTCTGCACAAGCAGCTTCTGGGGACTCCTTCTCGGATTTGTTTTTCTTATCCTTGAGTTTCTTCTTTCCAAGATCCCTATGAAGCTCATGCTGAAAAGTCTGAAGCCTATTCTGCCGATAATCCTGTTTACGTCAATACTCAATCTTTTCTTTATTGACGGTGTTGCACTTGTTTCAATATGGAAAATAAAGATAACAGACGAGGGACTGCGCACCACGGGTGTTATGATCGCAAGGATAATCTGCCTTATCTGCGGTTCATCCCTGCTGACGTATACAACATCGCCCATAACGCTGACAGATGCTATCGAGCAGCTGCTTTCTCCGCTGAAAAAGCTGCATATGCCGGTGCATGAGCTTGCGATGATGATGACTATTGCACTTCGTTTTATCCCGACACTTATCGAGGAAACGGACAAGATCATGTCAGCGCAGAAGGCAAGGGGCGCAGATTTCGAAAGCGGCGGACTTGTGCAGAGGGCAAAAGCGCTGATACCTATTCTTATCCCGCTTTTTGTTTCGGCGTTCAGACGTGCTGAGGAGCTTGCACTTGCTATGGAATGCCGATGCTATCAGGGCGGCGAGGGCAGAACGAAGCTGAAAACACTGAGATCGGGCGGCAGGGATTATGTCGCACTGTCGATATCAGTACTGTTCCTTGCGGCGGTGATTGCACTGAACGGTCTGCTGGGATAAAAAATACAGGGAATGATCCGATATGAGAAATCTGAAAGTTTTTATGTCATACAGGGGAACTGCTTATCACGGCTTTCAGCGTCAGGATAATGCGGTCGCTGTGCAGAACGTCCTGGAGCGTGTAATGGCAAAGCTGCTTGACGAACAGGTCAGCGTCAACGGCTGTTCACGCACCGATACGGGCGTTCATGCAAATGAGTTCTGCTTTTCATTTGAAACGGGAAGCACTATCCCATGCAGAAATTTTGTCAGGGGACTGAATTCCATGCTCCCTGAGGATATTTCTATATTGTCATGCGAGGAGGCACCTGCGGATTTTCATGCAAGATTTTCATGTGCGGCAAAGGAATATGTGTATAAAATATGTACATCAGAAAGCAAAAATCCGTTTATGTCCGACCTTGCACTGCATTATCCGTATGGGCTTGATACCGAGCTTATCGCACGTGCAGCAAAGGATTTTGCGGGAACTCATGACTTCACTTCATTCTGCGGAACGGCAGGTCTGAAGGAGGATAATGTCCGCACTGTCGAATACTGCAAGGTTGAGAAAGATGAAAATTTGGTGAAATTGCTTGTAAAAGGCGACGGTTTTTTATATA
>USNJ01000276.1 GCA_900556055.1 uncultured Ruminococcus sp. | reverse complement strand
CAACATAGTCCTTGTCGAGCCGCAGATACCGCAGAATACGGGAAATATCTCACGAACATGTGCCGTAACGGGTGCAAGGCTGCATCTCGTAAGGCCGTTCGGATTTGAGATAACCGATAAGCATCTGAAACGTGCCGGACTTGATTATTGGGATAAGCTGGATATTTCCTATTATGATGATATGTCCGACTTTTTCTCGAAAAACAGCGGCGGTGAATTTTTCTACTTTACGACCAAGGGACGCATTGTACATTCCGATATGAAATATCCCGACAATGCGTATCTTATATTCGGCAGAGAGGATAAGGGACTGCCCGAGAAGCTGCTTTATGAAAATCCCGAAAGATGCGTGCGCATACCTATGCGTCCCGAACTTCGCAGCCTTAATCTTTCAAATTCAGCGGCGATAGCAGTCTATGAGGTGCTCAGACAGTGGGATTATCCCGAGCTGTCAACGGAAGGAAAGCTAACTCAATACATATGGTGAAAGGATTTGATCTTGTGGAAAAAATTAAAATAATGACCGATTCTGCCTGTGATATAGATGCGGAGCTTGAAAAAGAGCTTAATATAAAAATTCTCTGTTTCCCGATAACAGTGGGCGAAAAAAGCTTTTTTGAGCGTGAGGATATGACGACTCCCGAGTTTTACGACCTTATTGAACATTCGGAGGATATGCCCAAGACCGCTCAGGTAACTGCGCCCAGATTTGAAGAGGCATATAAGGAGATATTTGACGAGGGATACACCGACCTTATATATATTTCGATCGCCTCCAAGGGATCAAATACAAATGCTTCCGCACATATGGCTATGGAAACATTTTACGAGGAAAATCCCGATGCGAAGGATAAAATGAAAATACACATAGTGGACTCCAAAAATTACACGGGAGTTTACGGTCATGCGGTAATACATGCGGCAAAGAAAGCAGAAAAGGGTGCGTCTGTTGAGGAGATACTTTCATATCTCGATGACTGGTTTGCATGCGCCGAAGCACATTTTTGTTGTTATTCGCTGAAATATGCAAAGAAATCGGGACGTATCGGCTGCGCTGCCGCATTTTTGGGCGAGATGCTCGGACTCCGTCCCATAATCAGAATGACAGATGCCGTATCGACGACAGAAGCCAAGGTCAGGGGCGACAAGGGAGTTATCCCGAAGCTGGTTGAGATCGCAGCCGACAGAATGATCCCGCAGACACCGTATTCAATAATGTACGGCGAAAGCAGGGAAAGGGCGGAAGAGCTTGCCGATGCGCTCACGAAGAAGGTAGGATATGCGCCTGACTTCTATTTTCAGGTCGGAGCGGCGGTTGCTTCAAATTCCGGACCTGACATGGTCGGACTGATAATCAAGGCTCAGAGATAAAAAAAGTCTGCACAAAGCGTTGTTCCGTTTGTGCAGACATTTTTGTTTTTATCGTGATATTATCACATATTTTCAACTGTTTCAATGCCGAGGATATCAAGATGCTTTACGATAAGCGTTCTTGTAAGCTCCGCAAGTGCCAGCCAGCTTGACTTCTTCTTTTCGTCCTGCTCGTCCATGATGTGGTTTTCATGATAGAAGCGTGAGAAGGAAACTGCCAGCTGATATGCATTTTCGCAGACATAGTTGGGTGCCTTTTCGTCCATAGCATATCCCCAGATGTTGCCCGACATGATTATCTTCAGCATAAGCTCACGCTCGGCATCTGTGTAAACTCCTGTAAATTCGGGCTTAACGCCTGCATTCTTCTTCATGATGGAGTTTATTCTTGAAACTGTGTAGAGCAGGTAAATTCCCGTTTTTCCCTCAGCGGAAAGGAATTTGTCCAGATCGAAGATGTAATCCTTTGAGCGGTGATTGATAAGATCGCCGAATTTTATAGCAGCCATTCCGAGCTTTGCGGCATAACTCTCTCTGTCATCTTCCGAAACAAATGACGAGTTTTCAAGACGTTCAAGCGAGGTCTTTGTTACCGTGTCGATAAGGTCGGAAAGACGCATAACTCCGCCGTCTCTTGTTTTGTAGGGCTTGCCGTCAGAGCCGTTCATTGTGCCGAAGCCGAGAAATTCAAGCTCAGTCGATTCGGGAACAAGCTCCGCACGTCTTGCACAGCGGAATACCTGAGTAAAGTGCAGCTCCTGACGCTTGTCAACGACATACCAGATCTTGTCGGGCGCAAAGTCCTTTTCACGCTGGATGATCGTTGCAAGGTCAGTGGTAGCATAAATGCTTGAATTATCGGACTTTCTCACGATAACGGGAGGAATGGGAGCCTTGTCGCTTTCAAGCTCGACATCAACAACCAGTGCACCATTGCTCTCGTAGGAAAGCTTCTTGTCCTCGAGAATTTTCATAAGCTCGGGGATATACTTGTCCGCATCGCTCTCGCCGTACCAGTAATCAAAATCAACGCCGAGCTTCTCATAATTTCCTTTGAGATCGGCAATGGAAACACGAAGGATCTCCTTCCAGAGCGCGATATATCCGGCACGGCCGTTCTGAAGATCAAATGTTGCAATGTGTGCCTTTTCCTTGAATGCCTCATCTTCCTTGCTCTTTTT
>USNJ01000275.1 GCA_900556055.1 uncultured Ruminococcus sp. | reverse complement strand
TCATAAAAGGGAATAAATCGTTAAAATGGGTGTCTACTTCCTACGAAGTAGACACCTAAAACATAGGAAGTAGACACATTGACAGGGGAATGCGCCTCCTTTTTATCATTATATCACACAGGTTAATAAATGTCTATAATCGGCAAACAATATTCTTGAAAATATCCGCCGTATACGATATAATACATATAATAAATTTGCACGGAGGGATCATTCAATGAAAACATTGTATTTTATCACAGGAAGTCAGGATCTTTACGGCGAGGCAACTCTTGCGCAGGCTGCTGCCGATTCAAAGGAAATGGCTGCATATCTCAGCGAAAAGCTCAGCGGGATCGCAGAGGTAGTTTTCCGTCCGGTTGTCAGGAACTCAGCTGAAGCGCTTGACATCTGCACAAAGGCATCTTCGGACAAGGAATGCATCGGCGTTATCATGTGGATGCACACCTTCTCCCCCGCCAAGATGTGGATCAACGCACTCAGAGCACTCAGAAAGCCTATGCTGCATCTCCACACACAGCACAACGAAAAGCTTCCCTACAACAGCATCGACATGGACTTCATGAACCTCAATCAGTCCGCACACGGAGACAGAGAGTTCGGCTTTGTCTGCACACGTCTCGGCATCAAGCGTGAAGTAGTTTCGGGATTTTACAAGCATGACGATGTTGTCGCTAAGATACGCCGCTTTGCACAGGCTGCCGCTGCCGTTGATTTCGGCAAGGGCATGAGAGTTGCTATGTTCGGAAACAATATGCGTGATGTTGCGGTAACAGACGGCGACAGAGTTGAAAGTGAGATCAGATACGGCTGGAACGTGAATTATTATGCTATCGGCGATCTCTGCGATATGATTTCCGGGATAACCGATGCCGAAACAGATGCCAAGATGGCCGAATATTCCGAGAAATATGCAATGAACACGGACAACATTTCCGCTGTAAGAGAGCAGGCAAAGTATGAGGCGGCTCTTGAAAAGTTCCTTGCACGCGAAAATATCTCAGCATTCACAGACACCTTCCAGGATCTTCACGGACTTTCCCAGCTGCCCGGAATCGCAGCTCAGAACCTTATGGCAAAGGGCATAGGCTTCGGCCCCGAGGGCGATTACAAAACCGCTGCGCTTGATGCTGTACTTTGCAGGATGGCTGAGGGCAGAGACGGCGCAACAGGCTTCCTCGAGGATTATACATATGACCTTTCAAGCGGCGAGGAAACTGAGCTTGCATCTCATATGCTGGAGGTATCCCCTGTTTTTGCCGCTGAACAGCCCAAGATCGAGGTTCATCCTCTCGGAATCGGCGGAAAATCCGATCCCGCAAGACTTGTTTTTGAGGGTGTTACAGGCGATGGAATCGCAGTTTCCATGATCGACATGGGCGACCGTTTCAGACTTGTATGCGCAGAGATCACACTTGTGAAGCAGCCTGAGCCTATGCCGAAGCTGCCCGTTGCAAGAGTAATGTGGAAGCTGAAGCCCGATTTTGCGACAGGCTCGGCAGCATGGATATACGCAGGCGGCGCACATCATGCGGTAGTTTCGACCGCTCTCACAGTTGATGATATAAGACTGTTCGCAAAAATGACTGACACTGAGCTTGTTGTTATCGACAGCAAGACTGAGCTTAACGCATTTGAGCAGCAGCTTGAAATGCTCGATACAATGGCAAAGCTTAAGAGATGATCCAGAAAGGAAGATCGGAATGATTGATCTCGGAAAGACATATCTCGGAATTGAACTCGGCTCTACAAGAATAAAGGCTGTCCTTATTGGCGAGGATCACGCACCGCTCGCATCGGGCAGCCATGAATGGGAAAACCGCCTTGAAAACGGCTTCTGGACATATTCCCTTGATGATATACACAGCGGCATAAAAAGCTGCTTTTCCTCCCTTGCCGCAGATGTCATGAGCAAATACGGCATTCCGCTGACAAAAGTCGGAGCTATGGGCATTTCGGCTATGATGCATGGCTACATGGCTTTTGATAAGGACGAAAACCTGCTCGTCCCCTTCCGCACATGGCGAAACACTACAACAAAGCAGGCAGCCGATGATCTGACGGCGGCTCTGGGCTTCAATATCCCGCAGAGATGGAGCATTTCGCATCTGTATCAGGCTGCGCTTAACAAGGAAGCCCATGTCCCCGAGATCGCACATATCACAACGCTTGCGGGATATATAAACTTCCTTCTGACAGGCGAAAGAGCGGTCGGAGTCGGTGAAGCATCGGGTATCTTTCCTATCGAAAACGGAAATTACAATGAAAAATTCCTGCGCATCACTGAAGAAAAGCTGTCGGCTCATGGATTTGACAAAAAGCTTGCCGATGTACTCCCGCCCGTAAGATCAGCCGGCGAAAAGGGCGCATTTCTCACCGAAAGCGGTGCTGAATTTCTCGATCCTTCGGGATATCTCAAAGCAGGCATCCCCGTCTGCCCGCCCGAGGGAGATGCGGGAACGGGCATGGTCGCAGCAAATGCTGTACGCATAGGCACGGGAAATGTTTCGGCGGGAACCTCGATCTTCTCAATGCTCGTGATCGACAAAAATCCGCAGAATGCATATCCCGAA
>USNJ01000274.1 GCA_900556055.1 uncultured Ruminococcus sp. | reverse complement strand
CACGCAAATACGCGGTCTGCGGGATATGCAAGGACAGGGGTTGATGCCGATATACGGTCAGAGAAGCGGAAATCGGCATAAACTGTACAGTATTGTAATGATAACATATTTCGTGTTAAAAGTCAAGCAGTATGAACAGAATAACGTCTAAAAATCGTCACAAAATTGTCGGATTTGTAAACCTTTTCTTTGTGAAAATGATTATTTGTGATGTTAGATCCGGAAGCATTACAAGCATATAATAAAAAATATGCAAATTATATTGACGATTTATGCTTAATAATGGTATAATCAAAGAAATGTTGATTACTTTGCATAGATCGACTGAAACGGTTTATTCAGCGTTTTCTTAGAAAGGCGGCGGTAAGATGAGGTGCAGTACAAAATATCCTATATTTCTTGTTCATGGAATGGGATTTCGTGAGGGAAAGCATATCGGTTACTGGGGAAGAATACCGAAAGTCCTTGAGGGTAACGGTGCAAAGGTGCTGTGCAGTAATCAGGACGGAAACGGTTCGGTCGAGGGAAATGCCGAACAGCTGAAGTCGCAGTTTCTGGAGTTCCTTGAGGAGACCGGTGCGGAAAAGGTAAATATCATTGCCCATTCAAAAGGCGGCCTGGAGGCACGCTGTCTTATTTCGCTGATGGGCATGGCAGATAGGATTGCGTCGCTTACTACGCTCTCCACTCCGCATAACGGTTCTGTCACTGTCGATAATCTTATGAAGCTGCCGCAGCCGCTTGTAAAATTCGGCTGCATCGCTGTCGATCTTTGGTTTCGCATTCTCGGAGATGCATCACCCGACACATATAATGCTATATGCTCGTTCAGGACTGCCGATGCGAAAAAATTCAATGCTGAAAATCCTGATGCTGAGGGGGTATATTATCAGAGCTATGCATTTGTTATGGAAAATGCATTTTCCGATATGTTTATGTGGCTGCCGTGGTTGGTTGTCAGACATTATGAGGGTGAAAATGATGGTCTGCTTTCGCCTGACGCAGTAAAATGGGCTGATTTCAGGGGAATAATCCGAAGCAGCGGACACAGAGGAATATCCCACTGCGACGAGGTCGATATGCGCAGGTGCAAGCTCTCAAAATCGTCGTCATCGGACGGAATAAGCGATATGACAGAGTTTTATGTTTCCGTTGTGGAGGATCTGAAGAAAAGGGGGTTTTAAGAAAGCCGAATTATCCGAAAATTTATTCAGTGCTTTCTTGAATAACAGATATGCAAAAATATGAGCATAAACTTGATATGTCCAATATTGCGGACAATAATGAATTTAAAAATTCTTTTTGCAGGCAAACGGAAAAGATAAAAAAGCAATGCGGAAGCTACAAAATATCTCAAAAAGAACTTGACGGATTTACTTTGCAGTGCCGACGCTTTTCCAACGATAAAAACAGCATGAGCTGCAACTGCTGCGAGTATACGCTGATGGACGGAGATGTTCCGTTGTACTCGTATGATTCCATAGATGCGTCACATATAAATGAGATCGTAAGGATCGGCGAAACGAATTTTTTCTTTTACATGAGCGGATTATACGGATATAATGTTTACAATATCCGAACAGGAAATTGCTTTCATTATTTTCCGAAGGCATCGGAAGGATATATCACCAAAAAGGATTTTGAAGAAACATTTATCTGGACGGATATACATTATAATGAAAGAAACGGAATTTTTGCAGCGGGCGGGTGCTATTGGGCATCTCCGTACAAGGTCATGCTTTACAATATCCCAGATCCCGAGAAAATGTTTGTCGGAATTGCGGATGCAGATGCATTTTTCGATGATAAGGACGCTTATATTGAGGATGTCGATTTTGTGAGCTGGAATGGAAACGATCTTGTTCTGAAATACAGCATAAGCTATGATGACGGCGATACGTTTGAAGAGAGGGAAATCTGCATTCCCGAAGAAAGGTATATGTCCGAGATGCGCAGGGCGGGTCAAGAAGATTTTTCTTTTTGGAATGTTAATTCTCTTGACTTTGCGTCCGATTTGTTATATAATGTAGAATGATAATTATTTTGCGCCGACGCAGTTCGGGCAATATGAAAAGGCGGTATATTGAAATGGCTGAAAAAAGCATGGATAAAATTGTTGCGCTCTGTAAAAACAGAGGCTTTGTTTACCCCGGAAGTGAGATCTACGGCGGTCTTGCCAATACATGGGACTACGGTCCTCTCGGTGTTCTGCTGAAGAACAATATCAAGAATGCATGGCTCAAGAAGTTCGTTCAGGAGTCTCCTTATAATGTTGGACTCGACAGTGCGATCCTTATGAACCCTCAGACATGGGTAGCTTCGGGACATCTCGGCGGATTTTCCGATCCTCTGATGGACTGTAAGGAGTGTAAGACACGTCACCGTGCAGATAATCTCATCGAGGAGCAGGCAGGCGAGAACACAGCAGGCTGGACAAACGATCAGCTGAATGAATTCATCGCAACTCATGATATCAAATGCCCTAACTGCGGCAAAAAGAATTTTACACCTATCAGACAGTTCAACCTGATGTTCAAGACATTCCAGGGTGTTACCGAGGATTCCAAGGCTGAGCTTTA
>USNJ01000273.1 GCA_900556055.1 uncultured Ruminococcus sp. | reverse complement strand
GTAATAAACATCGGGAGCGATCTCAGCCGATAAAAATACATAGCCGGGAAAAAGTATGCGGTTTTCTTTCGTCCACATACCCTCTCTGCGGATAAGAGCCGTTTCAATAGGCACATAAGCCGACATCTCGGAACGGATAAGCTCGGAGCATACAGCGCATTCCTTGCCCGCAGCCGTATGTATGACATACATTTTCATTGCTTCATCTCCTCCTGCTTCTCCGCCAGATACTTCATCAGCTCGCCGTACAGCTTGGGATCGTCCTGCGACAGAGCATTAAATACCGTAGTCTTGACAGCCTCAAAGCCTGTTTCCTCAATGCCCTTGCTTTCTGCATCAAGCTTTCTCTTGTATGCCGCTATCTTGATAAGATCGGCAGCCTGCTTCATCAGCTTGACAGGATCGGCAGCCGCCAGATCCTCTTCGGTCAGATTCTGCACATAGTTAAACAGCTGATACGACATCAGATTGAGCATAGCGTCCGAGGTGTCAAGGTTAGGGTACTTCTGCATCTCATGCATGATAGCCTTAAGATTTTCCTGCGCTATCCTCATGCTGTCGATAGATGCCTTAAGCCTGTTAGCGTGCGTGCATACTGCCTGTATTGAGATCGATATCCCCGCATTTTCGGCGATGTACTCAGCAACTTCCTTGTAAGTAAATCCCGAAATGAGCATTTCCTCGACCTCAGACTTAAACGCAGGATCAAGCCTGTCTATCTTAGAGTGTTTTCTTCTTGCCATACCATCACCTAAATGTCTACATTATCATCGCACTTAGTCCCCGACAGCAGTGATATGCCGTCAGCCGAAAGCTTAGCTTCAAGCTCATCATAATTTGTGTCCGCAATGGTAGTTTCAGCCTTAGACTTAACGTGCCGTGTGATAATGTAATTGCTGAGCGTAAGATAATTGACGCAGTCCAGCAGCTCCGATACCGTCATGGACGGCTCCAGACCGTAAGCCAGCTCTTTCAGCGGCACGTATTTGTAACGCAGGGAGTTTATCGTTCGGAGCACCTTTCCGTTGTTTTCGATAAATTTTTTCTGCTTTATCCTGTTGTGCATTTCGTTATCCATCGTGATACGTTCCTTTCTGCGTTATCTGCGGAGCAGCTCGTCCATTTTGCCTTCGAGCCTTGCAATGACCCTGATAAACTCATCGTTCCGCACCGTTTTTTCCTTGATAAAATCAATGTCCTTAGTGATCTTGTTCATAGCTTCCTTGACCTCACGGACTTCTTCCTTGGTCGCAAACTTGTCATTAAGCTCTTTAAGATCGTCCTTTATCTCCGCAAGCTCAGCCTTTTCGGGACGTGAAAGCTCCAAAGCCTGAAGCTTATCCTCCGCCGAATCGACCCTGTGCATAGTAGCCCGCAGAAAATATCCGATAACACCCGTTACCGCAGATTCGACGTGTCCATGCCGCAGATTTCAACTTTTTGTTTCATAAATTTTTAACCTCCGTGCAGCCGCATTGCGTCCGGATAATCCGAAACTCGCCGGGACGCAATCGCCTGCCTATCCATGAGGGATTCGAACTCCATCAAGCCTTAATGTATTTCGGATTCCTCTCGGCTATGTACATTCACAAAATTTCCTGTAATGTATTCCTTAAATTTTACGCAGACAGGGATTTCACAACACAATAATTACTGTTTTATCTGCTTAAATATTTCCCGTATTCCCTTGCGGATAACCTCCGTCTTGGTAATGCCCAGAGCTTTTGCACACGCCTCAAGCATTTCCGTATCCTCAGCTGACATTCTGCATTTGACCTCGCCCGTTTTCGGCGCATCGGTGGGACGTCCCATCTTTGCCATAAAACACACCTCTTGACTTTTCATTTCCGCTGTGATATTATTTTTATGCAAGGCGGATCATTTATCCGCCCCGCATTTTCTTTTGTGAAGCTCTGTTACTTCTCTAACAGGGCTTCAATTTCTTTGATCGCTTCATCAAGGCTGCTGCATTTTTTCAGAATGCTGAGAACCATTTGAATGATCTTCTTGAATTGATAATCGGTCATCTTTTCCATTTCCTGTCCTTTCTGGCTTTCGCCGTATTGTGAAATCCCTTTCACTGTTATTATTATAACATATGTGGGTACAAAAGTCAAGCCTTTTTTCAAATTTTCTCAAAAAAATATCCGCTTTATTTCCTGCCAAACAGCGGGGAATAAAGCGGATTTTTAATGCTATTCATCATCAAAAAATGAAGTCTGATCCTCAATAGGTTCAGCCCGAATACGGCTAATTTCGCCGCTGACGATGTTTCTGATGGTCTTTTCATGGAGATGGTATTTCCGAGCCAACTCACCCCAGTTGTACCCGTTAAACTCACTGCGGATACGCTTATTTCGGATATTTGCCGTAACACGGTCGGGCATACGCACAGTAAACGTAGAGCCTGCATAAACCAGCAGTAAGCGTTTGTATGCGTCCAAGCCAAGGCACTCTGCCAAAGCTCTCTGCTCACCGTCAAGATCGTCAATAGTCAGCTCACTCACCAGCTGCTCAGTCAGGCTCATGTTTACCTCCTTACCAAATGACCCGTCTTATCTTTTCGAGCACTGTCCCGTTA
>USNJ01000272.1 GCA_900556055.1 uncultured Ruminococcus sp. | reverse complement strand
CGTTGCCGGCGGGGAACACGCTCAGCTGCGCCGCGCCCTGCTTGAAGCCGAAGGCGTGGGCTTTTTGCCCGACGGCAGGGTGGATATGGGAAAATACAGCGTATAACAAAACACAGCATATAACAAAACCTCCGCACGGGCTTTACCTTAATAAGGTCTTCTATTGAAATAATCCATTTAACGGGGGAATGGCTTAAAATGGCAAAACATACTGACTTTTCGGAAGTTGCTAAATATAAAAAGGATAAAAAGACAAAAAAGCTTGTCGAGAGCATGGCAAAGAAGCTTATCGCTGTTGTGCTTATAGCTACGGCTGCCTGTGCGCTTGTTCTAACCCGTGATATATGGTATCCGAAGCTGGACGGCATAGTTCAGAAGATACCGCTGACAGCACAGGAGAATACGGGTGAGCTTGCTGAGGGAGAATTCCCGATAAAGATCTCCGGCGGCTCGGATTATCAGCTGCTTGGAATGAGCAGCTATTTCGCTATGCTTGATGAAATGCACCTTTATATTTACGACCTGAACGGAAACCTCAATGCTGAATCACAGCATGACTATGCAAATCCTGTTATGTCCGTTTCGGGCAAAAGAGTGCTTGTTTATGATCTCGGCGGAAAAAAATTCCGTGTTGAGAACCGTCACAAGACTATATTTGAAAAGGATACTGAGGATGCCATACTGTTTGCGAAAATAAGTTCAAACGACAATACCGCAGTCGTAACACGCCCCGGAAAGGCACTTTCGGCACTTTCCGTATATAATCAGAACGGGGAATTTATCTTCGGTCTGACAAGCAACGATATGCGTATAATTGACGTTTCATTCACTGAATACGGAGATGGACTGATCGTCACGACAATGGGTGCTTCGGGCGGTGATATGGTATCCAAGATGACCAAATACAGATTTGGTCAGAAGGAACCTGTCTGGGTCTCCGACACTGTGAACACTATGGCTATGTCAGTTCAGCCGGTAAACGGCGGAGTCATGATGTTCGGAGACAACAAGTGCGTTTTCTTCGACAGTGACGGAAATTACAAAACATCATTTGAATATAAGAACACACTGGTCGATTTCGGCTGTTCGTCAGATATGACGGCGATACTTTTCAAGGATCAGGAACGCCGCAGAATGTCGCTCATGATGATAAACAACGCAGACTATTCGGTAAATGAGCTGTTTATCGACGGCGATGCGAATGACCTGACGGTTTCGGGCAGCGAGGCTTATGTTCTGACGCAGGGAGGCGTAAAGGCGTACTATGCGGACGGAACGGAAGGCCCTAAGGCTGACCTTGAAAACGAATATGACGGATTTGTCAAGATCGGCAATTACATATATCTGCTGGGATATGATGAAATAAACCGCATTGATTTCAGCGGCTGATCTTAAGGAGAAACAGAATGAATTTCACTCCCGCCTTGATATACGATGCTGCTGCTGCGATAATCATTATTTCACTGACAGCGGCAGGCGCAAAGAAAGGCTTTGTTAAAATGGCGATACTCTGCCTGGGCTACATTGCGTGCTTTGCGGCAGCAATGGTCATCAGCAGGACAGCATCACCTGTTATATATGAACAGTATATCAGAGAACCTCTCGTTTCGCTGATCGAAACAAAGATCACTGATGCGGGTATCGACGTAAAGTCAAAGATCTGTGATATCCTGGAGGAAGAGGGAATATATGCTGACAGGGAAAAGATCGGTGAGATAACCGATAAGATAGCAAAGGACGATCCGTCCGAGGGCGAATCCGCTGCCGATATAATAATGAAATATCTTCCCGAAGAAGCGACGGAATTTACCAAACAGGAGATCAATGATAAACTAAAGGAGTTCACAGACAGTCTTGATCTGGGAGTTTCGTTGTTTTCCAACAAAAAGGATAATGATGAAAGCACGGCATCGGGCGCATTTATGACTGCACTTCTGAGCGGTCCGCATGAGATCGCAGAGTATGCTGAGGAAAATTTTCTCCGCAGCGAAGTTATCTATATGCTGAGATCGCTGCTGTTTTTTGTTATTTTCGGCGTTTCCATGCCGATCGTCAGACGTATCGCAAGGGCAAGCTCGGTTGTCAAAAAGATACCTGTCGCAGGAAAGGCAAATACTGTTCTCGGAGGTGCGGCAGGCTTTTGCGAGGCTATGCTGTATATCGCACTGTTTACGGCTGTTCTCAGGCTTGTGGTCGGGTTCAGTGGAGGAGTGCTGCCTTTTGCGAATGAAGATATCATAAACGATACGATTTTCTATAAATATATTTATAATATGTCGCTTTTGCCGCATAATGCGGGAAAAACGGGATTTGGAGGACTATAATGCTTTGCACCAGATGTAAGAAAAGAACCGCAGTTGTTTTCATCACAGCGATCCAGGGCGATGAAAAGAAAAATGAGGGACTTTGCCTTGTTTGCGCAAGAGAACTTAATATCCCTCAGGTCAAGGAATATATGGATCAGATGGGCGTTACCGATGAGGATATAGAAGAATTTGCCGACGCTATGAGCGGCGTTAAGGACAATTTTGATATGGAAATGTTCAATCAGGGGGGAACAAACTCCCTGCCGAACTTCTTCAATGCTCTTTTCGGCGG
>USNJ01000271.1 GCA_900556055.1 uncultured Ruminococcus sp. | reverse complement strand
GGAATTCCGACTAAGGGTGTACGAAGTGTAGCAAAGCTTGCATCGCCTTACATCACCCCTGAAATGGCGGTTGTAAATACCGGAAAGGGACTTGAGGAAGGTACTCTCAAGCGTATGAGCGAGGTGCTGAGCGAGGAGATACCTCAGGCAGATTCCGTTGTGCTGAGCGGTCCGTCGCATGCGGAGGAAGTCGCTGTCGGAATGCCCACAACTATTGCTGCGGCAAGTATGAACATGGAAAAGGCAAGCTTTGTTCAGTCGGTCATGTCAAACGAGATGTTCCGTATTTATCTGAATGACGATGTTATCGGCTGCGAGATAGGCGGCGCACTAAAAAATGTTATCGCTCTCTGTGCGGGAATTGTTGACGGACTCGGATATGGCGATAATACAAAGGCTGCGCTTATGACAAGAGGAATTTCCGAAATTGCCGATCTCGGACGTGCGCTCGGTGCAAGATCTGAGACGTTTTCGGGACTAACGGGAATAGGCGATCTGATAGTTACCTGCACAAGCATGCACAGCAGAAACAGGCGTGCGGGAATACTGATTGGCAAGGGAACACCTCCAGAGGAGGCTGTAAAGCTTGTCGGAACAGTCGAAGGATATCTCTGCACAAAGGTCGCATATGAACTTGCGTGCAGGACGGGTATCAAGATGCCTATAACCGAGCAGTGCAACAATGTTTTGTTCAATAATGCATCGGTAAGGGATGCGGTGAAAAATCTTATGGGACGGCCCAAAAAACACGAAATTGAAACTACTGCTTTTTAATATTTGTACATTTCGGCGATATGCTGCGTTTGCGGCATATCGCTTTTTTTGTTCTATAATGCTCTCAGATCTCATAGTATTAGATAATGAAATAACGGAAGGACGGAAAATCATTATGGATACAAAAGCATTCAGCGATATTGCGGCTTTTCTGCCGAAGCGGCTCGGAAATGCGGCTTTGGGATTATCCGAAAATATCAGGGCGGGGGCATCTGAGATCAGGCTGAGGGTCGGTCAGCCGATGTCGGTCACTGTCATGGACAGGCAGGTGATCGTATCAAAATGGGGCGGCGAGGCTTCTTCGGCAAACATGGGAATTATTCCGACAAGTGAGGAGCTGTCCGCAGTTTTTGAAACGGCTTGCAGGTCATCGGTCCACTGCTTCAGACGTGAGATAAGTATGGGATTTGTAACGGTTAAGGGCGGTCATAGGATAGGATTTTGCGGCACGGCTGTCCGAGGCGATGATAATTCGGTCAGCGTCAGTCACATAAGCGGGATAAACTGCCGTATCGCACGACAGATAAGCGGAGCGGCGGACGAGCTTGCGATGCATATCCCGCAAAAGGGCGGGCTTCTTCTCGCAGGAGCACCGTGCAGCGGAAAAACTACGTATCTGCGTGATCTCTGTCGAATCCTCGGAAACAAAAGCAAGGTTTCGCTGATCGATGATACGGGGGAAATAGCGGCGGTTTACAGGGGGGAGGCGCAGAACAGAGTCGGAATGTTCACAGATATTCTCAGCGGATACGGCAAGGCTGACGGCCTTATGACTGCTGTCAGGGTCATGTCCCCGCAGTACATAATATGCGACGAGATAGGCGGAGAGGACGAATGCCGTTCTATCGAGATGTCGGCAAACAGCGGGGTCAAATTCATTGCAGCAGTTCATGCTGCGGATAAATCGGAGCTTCTTTTGCGTCCGCAGATAAAAAAGCTGATAAAAAAGGGTATATTCACCCGTGCAGCATTTCTCGAAAAATGCACGATAAAAAGCATCACGGATATCACGGAGCGTGATCTGAAATGATGAAGCTTATAGGTTCGCTGATGATTGCGGGTGCGTCGTTTGCGGCAGGAGCGTACTTTTCGGGAAATTTCAGAAAGCGTCTTGTACAGCTTCGTGCGGCTGAAAATATGACATCTCAGCTTATACTTTATTTCAGATGCAGCGGACTTGACGTTTACGAAGCCTGTGAGAAAATGGCGGCAGACGATGCTTTTTCATCGCTCGATTTTCTCGGGAATGTAAAGCCTGCCGATGATGAACGGTTTTCTGAGATATGGAAAAAAGCGATATCCGCACAGAAAAGCTGTATGCTGAATGACGAAGAGAAGGAGCTTATTATGTCTGTTGGGGATTTCCTCGGAAAGACCGATCTTGAAGGACAGCTTATGTCACTTGGCGGAATACGTGACAGGCTGCGTGAATGCATAGAAAAGGCTGTTCCCGAAACTGAAAAAAAAGTTAAGCTTTACAGCTCTCTTTCGGTGCTGTGCGGTGCTGCGCTGCTGCTTTTTTTGATATAAGACGGAGGTGATTTGCTTGGATATAGATATAATTTTCAAGGTCGCAGGCGTCGGGATAATCGTTACTGTGCTTAATCTGATACTCAAAAAAGCCGACCGTGATGAACAGGCACTCATGACCACCCTTGCAGGTCTGATAGTTGTGCTGATGATGCTTATCTCTGAAATATCTGCGCTTTTTGATGAAGTAAAAAGCGTATTCGGATTTTAATGGAAATTGTTTCGTCTGCCGGAATATGCATTGTTGCTGCGGTCATATGCAAGGTATTTGACCGCTTCGGAAGAGAATATTCGGCAATGCTGTC
>USNJ01000270.1 GCA_900556055.1 uncultured Ruminococcus sp. | reverse complement strand
ATTTTTCTCGGTTGCGCCCGATCTGAAATTGTCGAAAGAATTGCAGCTTGCTATCCACAAGATAATCAAGTCGTCCCCTGCTCTGTGTGATGACAGCATTTTCAAGAGCTTGCGCAATGAGATACGCTGTGTGGCGACAGAATCGGTTTACACACCGCTTGCATATTCCGAAGATAAAATGGACGGTAAGCTTGCGAATGTGTTTCTTGCCGATGAGGCGGGAGCAATGGACGATTACCCTGTTGAGGCTATGAGATCATCGCAGATAACACTTCGCAACAAGCTCGGCATCATCTTATCGACGCAGTATCCCAATGATAACAATGTGCTTATCACTGAGATAGATTATGCGAAAAAGGTGCTTGACGGGGTGAGCGATGACAGGCGGTATTTCAGCCTGTTATATGAGCCGGATGACGAATATAAGAGCGGCGACAGGTGGCAGACTGACGACGAAATTATATATCAGTCAAATCCCGTGGCTGTGGATTACGATTACATATTCGATGATCTTGTCAAGAAGCGGCAGCTGGCTGTTTTGTATGAAAACAAGCGTGAAAATTATCTTTGCAAGCACAACAACATCATGTACAAGGGACTTGGCGTTGAGGGCTTTGTTGACATCACGAGAGTTCGGGAATGCAGGCAGGCTGAGGATTTGGAGTTCTGGAAGGGTCGGCGTGTATGGCTGGGGCTGGACTTATCGCAGACGAACGATAACACGGCTCTGGCTATGGTGACTGAATGTGATGGTGTGATATACTCAAAGGTCTGGGGATTTATCCCTGCGGACAGGATCGCCGAGAAGTCGGCTCGTGAGAAGGTCGATTACAATGCGCTTATCAGGCACGGCGACTGTTTCGGGTGCGGTGATGATGTCATTGATTATGGGTTTGTTGAGCGGTTTATTTTCGGGCTGCATGACAGATACGGTGTTGACATTGCTCAGCTCGGCTATGACCGTTGGAATGCGTTATCGACAGTACAGAAGCTTGAAGCGGACGAAAAAGATCCGATAGAATGCGTGGAGATAAAGCAGCATTCAAGTCTGCTGCATATGCCGACTAAGCTTCTGCTCGAAAACATTTTGCAGAGGACATTCCGATATGATGACAACAGGCTTCTTGAGATAAATTTTCAGAATGCGAGATGCACCGAGGACACGAATTTAAACAAATACGTCAACAAGAAGAAAAGCGCAGGTAAGGTCGATTGTGTTGTCGCTCTTATCAATGCGCTTTATTTATTACAGCAGGATATGCTTGCTCCCGAGAACTGGGGAGCGCAGTTCTGACGGAGGCGAGATAAATGGGATTATTCAGAAAATCTGAAAAGCGTGCCGAAGAGCTTAACGAGGATAATGGGGCTGTGCTGCTCTCTGCGCTTATCCGCGGGGACAGCATGTCAAAGGCTATGGCTCTGGAGATACCCGCCGTATCGGCGTGCGTAGGGCTTATAGCGGACAGGATAGCTTCCCTGCCGTTGAGATTATATGACAGCTCGGGCGGCAAGGTCACTGAGGTAGATGATGATGTTCGGGTGGGATACATAAACGGTGACACGGGTGACACTCTGAGCGGTTCGGAGATGTTAAAGGCATGGGTCGCGGATTATTTTCTGACAAAGGGCGCATACACTTACATTTACAAGAACGGTTACGGAAAGGTACTGGGGCTGTATTATGTGAGATCCGAGGACGTGAGTATCAGCAGCAACTGCAAGCCGATATTCAAAGGTTATGCAATCTGCTGTGATGGTGCGACATATCTTCCGCATGAGTTTGTCAAGATACTGAGGAATTCAAAGGGCGACGGCAGAGGGCACAGCATTATCGAAGAAAATCCGCTGATACTGTCGGTAGCGTATAATACGATATCCTTTGAAAATCAGCTTGTGAAAAAGGGCGGAAACAAAAAGGGATTTCTGAAAGCGAAGAACCGTCTGACAGATGCGGCGATGGACAAGATCAAAGAAGCGTGGAAGAATCTTTACTCGAACAACGGCGAGAATGTCATAGTTCTGAATGACGGTATGGACTTTGCGGAAAGCTCGAACACTTCCGTTGAAATGCAGCTGAATGAACGTAAGATATCGACCGACACGGCGATATGCTCGCTGTTCGGAGTGCCGTATGATATGCTTACGGGAAACGCTTCCGAGGCTGTCAAGGTGAGGTTCTTTGAAAATGCTGTGATGCCTGTTATCAATGCGATCGAAGCGGCTCTTGACCGTGATCTTCTGCTCGAGGGCGAGAAGGATCACAGATATTTTGCATTCGACACAAGAGAGGCTACGAGGGGCGATATTCAGACACGCTACAATGCGTATGCTGTGGCACTCCAGAACAACTTTATGCAGCTTGATGAGGTGCGAAAGCTTGAAGATCTTGAACCGCTCGGGGTAAACTATGTTAAGCTGGGGCTTAATGATGTGCTTCTGGATCCCAAGACGGGACGCATTTACACTCCTAACACCAATGCTATGGTGGATATGGGGACGGGCTCGGGGGCAGTATTGACAAACGCCGAAAACGGTGATACAATTGAGGAAAGAGCAGATGAGGAGCTTCGTTACAATCCTTATCATGATCCCGGTAATGGGCGGTTCACGAGCGGCGG
>USNJ01000269.1 GCA_900556055.1 uncultured Ruminococcus sp. | reverse complement strand
TGAAAGCCGCATATTATGACAGCTTTGAAACATATAACATCGAGGACGGCCATATTGTGTTCGACAAGCCTATCCCCGATCAGCTCAGAGCATCTCTTGAAGACAAGATAGGAATGAAGCTCTATGACAGCTTTTATTTTGACGACACTATGGCAGAAACGGGTGCGGATATAAGAGTTTACAAACAGAGTGCAGAGGTCAATAAGCCATGCCTTCTGAGCGGTGAATTCCCTGCCGCAGACAGCGAGATCGCAATAGACAGAGTTTTTGCAAAGAACAATGATATCAAAGTCGGCGACAGGATCGTGCTGGGCGGAAAAGAGCTTACCGTCACAGGCTTTGTTGCTCTTCCGAATTACAGCACGCTTTACGAAAACAACACAGATGCCATGTTTGACTCGATAAATTTCTCGATCGCAGTCATGACGGACAGCGGATTTGAAGCCGCAAAAAGCAAAAATTTCAGCTATAACTATGCTTGGCAGTATAACAGTGATTACGCAGATGACATTGAAGCTGCCGAGCTTTCCGAGAAATTTCTGGACGTTATCGAAGATGAACTGACCGCTTATGACGAGGCGATCGTTAAAGCACAGGTCGATGAGATAACTGACAGGCTGGAAAAAGCCTCAGAGGAATATGCCGATCTTTACACCGATGCCTTTGAAAAGAAGGTCGAAGAGATCACAGAGACCGTAAAAACAGGTGCAGAAGAATACGGCGAGCTGTATCAGGCTGCCATCGAAAAGAAAGTCGCCGATATCTCAGCAGATGCTCAGAAGGGTGCAGAGGAATATGCCGCGCTCCTTATGGCAGGTCAGCAGCCGACTAAGGCTGACCTTTCCGTTGATGCTGATGATTTCACATTTGACATTATCAAAAATACCGTAAATGCAATGATGACAGGCGAAGAATACACCGCTCCGTCAGCTGAGGATTTCCTTGCTCAGTACAAGGATTCCGTCGAAAAGCCGACAAAGGACGATCTCTCGGTAGAAACGGACGATTTCACATTCAAGATGATCGAAGATACCGTTTCGGCAATGCTGTCGGGTGAAGAACCGCCCGTTCCATCCGAGGACGATTTCAAGGACGCATATCTCAGCACCATTGAAAAGCCGAAAAAAGATGACCTTTCCGTTCCTCTTGATGATTTCCTGTTCGGAATTATCGAAGATGCCGTTGATGCGGAAATAAACGGTGAGGATTATGAAATGCCCGCAGATGAAGAATTCGAGGACGAGATCGACAAGACAGATATCATTGCCGTTGACGATTATGTCCCACGCTACCTCAACATGGCTGTTACATTCTCCATCGAGGATATCGGCGGCGATGAAACAATGACAATGGTAATGGTATACATGATGATCGCACTTATCGCATTCATTTTTGCCGTAACTATCTCAAACACAGTAGTTTCCGAAGCGGGTGTTATAGGCACTCTCCGTGCATCGGGATATACAAAGGGCGAAATGATATGCCATTACATGGCACTTCCCATCATTGTGACGCTGATCGCAGCAGTTGTCGGAAATATCATCGGATATACGGCGATGAAAGACTTCTGCATTGATCTTTATCTCGGTTCATATTCGCTGACAACATATCGCACCGTCTGGGACGCATCCGCATTTATCCTTTCAACAGTTGTCCCGATCATACTTATGCTTATAATCAACCTTGCCGTTCTTACATCAAAGCTGAAGCTCAGCCCTCTGAAATTTCTCAGAAGAGATCTCAAAAAGAACAACAACAGAAAAGCATTCAGGCTCAACACAAAGATCCCATTCAAGACAAGATTCAGCCTCAGAATACTTCTTACAAATCTCCCCGGATATATCGTCATGATAATCGGTATTCTTTTCAGCTCGATACTTATCAGCTTCGGCGATATGATGCCGAGAATGATGAACGAGATCAAGGATATCGTTGCCCGTGACATGATAAGCGAATATCAGTACATTCTCTTTGATTACGAAAATGCCGATGAAGTGACCGACAAGCAGGCTGAAAAATTCGCAATGTCAAGCTTCGATTACACCAAGGAAGGCTTTCTCACCGACAGCTTCTCAGTCTACGGCATTGAAGAAAACAGCCGTTATATTCCTGCGGATATCCCCGAAGGAACTGCTCTTATCTCAACCGGCATAAGCGAAAAATATGGTATTTCGGCAGGCGACACTCTCGTTCTCGATGAAAAATACAAGCGTGACAGCTCATATTCAATAAAGGTGGGCGGTGTTTATAACTATGAATCCTCTCTTGCGGTATTCATGAACATCAGCGACTATAACAAGACTTTCGGAAACGATCCTGACTATTTCACGGGATATTTCTCGAATACAGAGCTTACCGAGCTTGATCCCGATGATGTTGCTTCCGTTATCACAGCATCGGATTACACCAAGCTTTCCGACCAGCTTATGACATCAATGGGCGGCATGATGGGACTGCTCAAATGGTTCGGCGCACTCTTCTTCATAATCGTTATCTATGTTCTCTGCAAGCAGGTCATCGAAAGAAACTTCCAGTCTATCGCTCTGACTAAGATACTCGGCTTCAGAAACAGCGAGATCGCAGGACTTTACATCACATCTACATCTATAGCAGTCCTGTTCGGTCTTGTGATATCGATACCGTTTATCG
>USNJ01000268.1 GCA_900556055.1 uncultured Ruminococcus sp. | reverse complement strand
TTTGGTATAAGACTGTAATATTGCAATTTCTTCACCGAACCCTGCCATCAATGAAAATCCACAAAGAATCTGACCTGTATCGGCCGCCTGCGATTCCTGTTGTCTGGCATTATTCTACCTCTCTGCGTATCAGTATTCCTTTCATAAGCTCCGAATCATTATGGAAATCGCAGACGGTTTTCATTTCATCTTCCGTACAGCCGATTAGCAGCTTGATCTCGGAATCCCTTTTTAGCAGATCAACAGTGCAAATGATAGCATTGACATTGACAGAAGATAGGGAGCCTTTCCAAACGTCTATGCCATCGCCATCCATAGATGTGGTATTTTCAATATAGCCGTAATCCACGTCATACCGGATATGCGGAAACCGGGGATGCGTGCTGCCTTTCGGCCTGTCAATTACAATTTTTCCAGAAGATACAAGCGTATCGATCGCACTCCAAAAATCATGATCGTATTTCATATCCTCACCGTTTTGCTATTTCAAGACATACTTCCATGCACTGCTTTCTTGATAGTAGAAGAACTCGCTCAGATTTTCTTCTTTGAAAACCCGTAGCATATCACGCATATCCAAAGACAACTTGAGATTAGGCAGATTGGCAATATCTTCCCACCAAACCCGACCTTCGGAGCTGGAATGTAATTCGCCATCAAAACAAGTTGTCTTATAAAGCAGCACAACAAACCTGCACTGATTTTCACACCAGTTTTTGATACCGCAGAGCTGGGGAGAACGGATATGCAGTCCAGTTTCCTCCTGCACCTCACGAATCACGGCATCCGTAAAGGATTCTCCCGACTCTATATGACCTCCGGGGAAGGTGATGCCCGGCCAATCCCGCTTTTTCCGGTCGATCACGACAACTCGGCTGCCATCACAGATCATGCACATATTTGTAAATTCAACCGTTTCGGTTCTTGCCATTATGCTAAAACTCCTTCATCAAAAAAGCAAAACGGATTTACCACATTCTCCGCCCCGAACACTTTTATCGCCATTCGATACATTGCCTTGGCGTGAATGCGGTCATGCCAAATAAATCGACGAAGCACCTTACGGAGAGACCAATCTTCTCCATAGCTACCTGCGACGACTACATTTTCAAGAAAATCTCCCTTTGCTTCCAGCGCCTCAAATCCGCGTTTGCGGCACGCATAGATGCTTCCGTCATTGTCGGCATCAACATGAATCTCCGAAAAATAGTATTCGTTTACATTTTTCGTATGCTCGTACATTTCATCAGCTGAGCGCGGAACTTTGCCGTAAAAGGTCTTGCGTTCGGGCGCAGCCGTTGCATTCTTATCGGGAACAGAATCATACAAGGCAAGAAAATCCTGCGCTGATTTCAGCGCAAGTGCCTTTAACTTTTTATATTCTTCTGCTGTCAGCGGTGCTTTTTCACTTTCAAAAAGCACATCAGAGTCCGCGTCGCAGATCGCAAGCTCGGAAACCTTTTCTTCGATGATGGCGATATCCATGCTTGTTACTGCTTTTTTGCCGCACCATTTGAGATAAGAGCATATTTCTGCTTGCATTTTCCGGACAGCGGCTTCCAATGTTTCTCCGCGGGTGTATGCACCTACAAAATCCACCGCATAAAGCAAGGTGTCTCTGCCGTTATGCTCCCATACACAGTTGATCGTCATATGGTATCTCTCCAATCGTCTGCTTCATGATAATAATTGAGCCTGATCTAAAGGCTGATATTCCGTGACCACTTCGAGATGCGCCTTTGAATCGCCATTCAAAACGATGACGGCATACGTCAGCAGGTCATTGTAGATCAGATCGTCAAACGTGCCCACTCGTTCGTGTGTACACACAGTATAACACAGCAATCATTCTATTTTCAATAGGCGCGACGGAAGTTATCGCCATTTAGCAATATTATTTTGTGCTAAAATCTGATTTTTCGATTCTAACAGTGTCAATCATACTCTGCATCGAAATACCTATCTATCGACTTTACGGTTTTGAGGGGTATTTTGCTTGACCGCAAATATACGCACTCCCCAGCGAACGGTATCCGCTATGCAGCGATTCGCTGTTTCACAAAAGAACCGCACAGAGGCGATAACTATTTCACCCTTTTTACTATCCTTGCTTTACAGAGCAGAAAGTCGGTGATTCTCAACCCTTAGATGTACAAAAACAGGCAGCACCCAACCGACGTTGAGTGCCGCCTGTTTTGTTGTCCAATCCTGCTTAGCAGATGCCGATTTTGTAGTTTTCTCAGGTTACTGTCTTATCGGCACACGGCGTGACTGTCTCTTTTTATGTTTAATTATGCGTTTCAGGCTTTGAGCGCTGCTTCGATGGTGTCTATCAATTCCTTGGCGGCAAGCGTTGGCGGCATGTCCCCGCTCATTACCTGCTCGCTCAGTTCGTCCATGCATTTCTGCACGTGCGGATTTGAATAGATCATCGTGCGGATATAATCGTCCGTCATGCTCTTTACCCACTCCATGGTCTGCGATCCGCGGCGGGATTCAAGCACGCCCGTGCGGCGCGTCTGCTTGATAAAGCCGAGTATAACGTTCCATATGCCCTCTACGCCTTCGCCCGTTATGGCGGAGCATGTGTATGCTCCGGTGGTCCAGCCTTCTGTCGCGGGGCGCAGATATCTTAGCACCTGCTCATATTCGG
>USNJ01000267.1 GCA_900556055.1 uncultured Ruminococcus sp. | reverse complement strand
TATTTTAATTATCCCGAAAATATCAAATGATGTGAAAACATAGTCAACATATTCCGAGAAAAATCTCATGTAATTATGCTGAGCATGAAGTCCGCCGACCGCTGTTATGCTGCCGCAGATCTCCTTTGCCGCACGGCAGTATTCAAGCATGAAGCTTTCCTGCCTTGTCCGTCCGCAGACGTAAACAAAGTCGGGACTGAACTCTTTTATAGCATCTGCTGCGGGTATGGTTTCGACCTGTCCGTCCCATATTTTCCACGGGATATTTTTTTCGTTCAGCAGCGTGCAGATGTATTCGAGTTCAAGCGGTTCGTTGTCGATAACGCCTGCAAAATTATATTTTGTCCGTGAGATCTCGGGGTGGATAAGCAGGACTTTTTTCATGGCTTTTACCTCACAAGTTCGTTGTATGCGACCTTTCCGACAAGTGTTTTCGGCAGCAGATCACGGAATTCGTATTCCCTCGGAACAGCGTATGACGCAATGCATTCGGCACATTTTTCACGCAGTTTTTTTTCCGCTTCTTCATGTGTGATACCGTCTTTCAGCACGGCAAATGCCTTGACATATTCGCCCCTTATTTCATCGGGAATACCTACAACCGCACATTCCGTCACAAAATCGAAAGAGCTTATCACATTTTCAATCCCCTGAGGATAAATGTTGTAGCCGTTTGAAACTATGACACGCTTCAGACGCTGCCTGAAATAAACATATCCGTCATTGTCCATGAAGCCCAGATCGCCTGTGTGAAGCCAGATGTTTCCGTCATCATGCAGCCTCAGCGCAAGTGCTGTTTCATTTGGATCATTCAGATATCCCTTCATCACTGTCGGACCGCGCATGATTATCTCACCGATATCGCCGTGCGGCATTTCGCAGTTGTTTTCATTGTCCCAGATCATGTAAAACATATCCGCATACGGCAGACCGACAGTGCCTTCCTTTTCACATTTTTCGGGCATAAGGCACGTTCCCGTGACACATTCCGTAAGCCCGTAGCCCTCACGGATAACAGCCTTGCAGCCATGTTCCGAAAGCACTTTGTCAAGCTTTCTTTTCGTTGAAACAGACAGCGAATCTACGCCCGATATCACGAATTTCAGATAGTCAAGCCTGTTTTTTCCGAATCCGCTGCGAAGCATATATTCGTAGATGGACGGCACTCCTGCGATAACATTCGGCTTGTATTTCACGACAAGTTCGTTGAATTTGCCTGCCCTGAATTTAGGCAGGATCATTGCAGTTCCGCCGAGGGAAAGCACAGTGTGTATACAAACGCCCAGCCCGAAACCGTGGAATATCGGCATGACGGAAAGCACTCTGTCGCCTTGAGAAAGAACGCCGCAGCCGTCTATGCTCTGTATTGCGAGTGCGTTGAAATTAAGGTTTGTCAGGACTATCCCTTTGGGTTTGCCTGTCGTTCCGCCGCTGTAAAGGATAGCCGCAGTGTCGCTGCCTTTGCCCGTATCAGCAACTGTTTTCGGGCGGTGTTTCATAAGCGTGCTGATATTTGGGTATGGCGTTCTGACGGAATGTCCTGAGATGCGGTATGCTGTTTTCATCGCAAACGGCATATATTCATCGGGAGATACTGTGATTATACGGGCTGATTTTATCTCCGAAAGCTTTTCCGCTGCGGAATCAATCGCAATGATAACACGGCTCCTGCTGAGAGATATGTAATATTCTATCTCGGGACGTGACGAGAGCGGGTGTATCATATTCGCAGCCGCACCAAGCTTATTTACGGCATAAAACATAAAAACAGCCTGCGGTATATTGGGCAGGATAATTGAAACATTATCGCCTTTTTTTACGCCTGTTTCCGAAAGCAGCTCAGCATATTCATCTGCTGTTTCAATAAGCTTTTCGTAGCTTATTTTGCGTGAAAAATATTGGAGCGCACAGCTTTTCGGATATGCTTTGGCACGTTCCGAAACAAACTTATAAAGCGAGCAGCCGGGATATTCAAGATGTCTTTCCATTTTTGCTCCAATCGTCAAATGATGTGAAATGTTTCTCTGACAGGATCTTTTCATCGGTGATATTCCGCAGCAGATCCGCAACCGCATTATACAGCTGTCTGTTGGATGCTTCAAGGTCATCTCCCGCATAAAACGGCTCGCCGAACATTACGGTTAGATTTCCCGAAAACAGCTTATAATCACCGGCGATCGCATAGGGGAGTACAGGTGCGCCGGTTTTCTTCGACAGCGAAACTGCGCCGAATTTGAATGGCAGAAGAAGCTCGTTCGTGTAATTCCGCTTGGCTTCGGGGGAAAGATTTACCGCATGACCCTCATTGAGTGCATCGGCTGCGGCATATAAAGCACCCCTGTTTTCCTTGCTGTGCAGATCGACGGGGATAGCCTTAACGCCCCTGAAAACAAACCCGAACGGACCGTCATGCAGATCCTTTTTTGCGAGAGTCCTGACTATTCTTTTTGTGCATATGTCGATAAGAATGGGATCAAGTGCATGCTTGTGATTTCCTGCGATTATTACTGCGCCGCCCTTCGGTATTTTTTCCGCACCTATGATCTTCGGACGGTATAAAAGCAGAAAAATCGGCTTGAAGATAAAACGCAGAGTTCTGTAAAATATGTCTCCGTTCATAGCGCGTTCTTACTTTATCACCTGAGATGCTTTTTCGAT
>USNJ01000266.1 GCA_900556055.1 uncultured Ruminococcus sp. | reverse complement strand
TGGTCCGCACATTTTTCATTCCGAGATGAACATATTTATCACGCTTCAGCACAGCGTCTGTTTCAAGCAGAACGGGACAATTTCTCTTTCTGCCTTCTTCATACGCAATATCAAGGACCTTGCGCATATAGCCCTGACCCTGATATTCCTTGCGCACCGCCACAAGGCCTACAAAAATATACGGCTTTTTCATCTTCTTGATAGTTGCTTCATAGGATTTGCCGCCGCTTTTCATCGCTTTAAGCATGGCTGCCGCACCTTTGAAGCCAAGCGTACTGAATATTGCCTTGAGCAGAATTATGCCTGTTGACAATGGCAGATTGTCCTTTGAATATCTGTATGCAATGAATGCCTCGTGCTTTTCGCTTGTGCTGTAAAGGCAGCCGCCTGCAAGCATCGCACGCACATAACCGCAGATATATTCCTTCACGCTGTCTCTGCTGTCATAAAGACAGCACATTCCATCTTCGCCGTCAGCATAACTGTAATCCGCAAAAGCTGCGCCGATATCTTCTATCTCTTTTTCGCTCAATGATGTGACCTTTACCATGGTATACCTCCAAATTATTCCCTGTTTTTCAGCACCTCAGCAGGAGTGATCCTTCCAAGCTTTCTGACGAGAACAGCAGTTATGATAAAATACACAGCCATCACGCCTGCAAATATTGCGGGATATACATATATCGGGAATTTCAGGTTTATTCCGCTTGTGACATTAGGGATAAACACAGGAAATACCTTATCCATTATGATCTTTGAAACCGGTATCCCAATAATTGCGCCGACAGCAATAAGCAGCGCATTTCCGTTCAGATAAAGCTTTTTAACGTCCTTTGTATTGTAGCCGAATATCTTGACAAGGGATATTCCGAAGGAAGCACGCTCTATCATTACATTCAGCATCAGATACATTACCGCAACAAATATTATTATCGAAACGCTGATTACCATCGTTATCATAGGCATCATAAGCTCTGTGAACACAGCCGATGAACGTTCTACATCTGCCTTTGCAGTCACGCCGTACAGCCTTCCCTCTTCGATGTCAAGCGGCTTATCCGAAAGAACGCAGTTGTAATAATCGTCCTCCTCACCGAAAAGATCACGCATGCTGTCAATATCCATGAACACCATAAGCCCCGCACTTTCATCGCATACATCTGCAACTGTAAATGCATAATCCATAGAATTTGCGCTGTCAGTAAGAATAAATTTATCACCTGTTGTTACGCCGTATCTTTCCATTACTGATTTTCCGGCAGTGATAAGGCTCTTCCCCTTGTGTGTCTCAGCATTGAAATACTTGTTGTCATCGTCAATTCCCATTACTGTAATGTCGAGATTATATCCGAGCTGTTCCTTTGAAAGCGTCTTTGCAAAGCAAGCCTCGCCGCCCGCAGGAACTTCCTTTTCGGGATATTTCAGAGTATACATATACTCATAGTTCGTATCGCGTACAGTGTCGATCCTTACATTTTCGCAGAGATAATAGCAGTCCGCACCAAGCATGAATACAAGCAGCGAAAACAGCATGCTGATAAGCACGGTTATGCCTGTACGCATTTCACGAAGCATCTGACGGATCTGAAATCTGCGGATAAAATTCCTGCTCCTGATCTTAACGCTGCTGTACCGTGCCGTTTTCTGCTCATTTTTGATAAGCGAAAGTGCTGTCCTTGAAAGATGCTTGTTTATAACAAGTGTGTTCACAACAGCCGATATCAAGGGCGGCATAACAATGCTGTAAATTATAAGATAAACGGGATAGACCGCCGGGAATTCAGGCAGCGAGAAATATGCATACGAATCCTGCATCTGATATTCCAGTCCGACAGGCGAAAAGCCTATTGCCGCACCGATAAGTCCGCCGATAAATGTAATGATCGTCGGCAGAGTTATGTAATGGATAATAAGATCCTTTTTCTTTGCACCGAGTGCATAAAGCGCACCGATAACGCTGCTTTCACGCTGTATCTGATGAATAACGAAAACCGATATAACATACGTCAAAAGCATCATCAATACCACGCCAACGCCAAGACCTGCAAGCTTGTTCATAAGAACATCTCCCGCAGCTCCTGCAATGCGGACATTATCCGACCTTTTCAGGAACGATGTAAGATTGTCGAGATCAACATCGAAAACATCATCAAGAAGTTTGTCTGTTTCGTCCTTCAGCTCTTTGATCCCGTCTGCAAGCTCCGATGCACCGTCATATGCATCCTTAGCGCCGTCGGATAATTCCCTTGCTCCGTCATACGCATCCTTTGCGCCGTCCGAAAGCTCCTTTGCTCCATCATATGCATCAGCCGCGCCATCGGAAACGGACTTTGCACCGTCAGCCGCAGAATGAACGCCCTCCGCATATGCCTTTGTTCCATTCACATATGCATTTACTCCGTCAAGAGATGCTTTTAGCTGCGCAAGCTCTTCACTTTTTGTCGCCGCAATAAGCCGGGTGAGAACATCATCGTAATTATCGGCAGTTAGCGTGATATTCTGACCTGCCGCCGCAACGCTCTGAGATGCCTGGGCAAGAAGTGCGTCAAATATTTCCGATGAACCGCCCGATATAATATCGCTTGAACCATCAAGCTCAGCCATTCCGTCTGATAATTCCGCAGCACCGTCATGCAGATCACCGAGTCCGTCCGACAGCTCCTTTGAACCGTCAT
>USNJ01000265.1 GCA_900556055.1 uncultured Ruminococcus sp. | reverse complement strand
ATTATTTTTGCGGTCATTATGCTTGCGAGCGGCGAACTCAGCTACATAAAAAAATACTGCTATAACCTGCTTACCGAAAAAACAGAAAATAGGGCAAGCTATGTGGAAAATGTGCTCAATCAGAAAACTGCTCTTGTTTATGAGGCTGCCCTTGAGGTCAACAGCATAACAGAGGACTATCTGAAAGAAAACGATCTTCCGCTCAGCTCGCTGCAGGAGGATAAATCGGTAAACAAGGAGATACTCAGCCGCTCGGCTGAACAGCTCGTTTCGCTGATAAGACGCGACATGGTAAATGACGCATTTATCATACTTGACACGGGAAATCTCTATAACACGGAGTCTGTAAGATCGCTCGCAGGAGTGTATTTCCGTGACACCGACGTTTATACTAACAGCACGACCGACTGCAAGGACGTTTATCTCGAAATGGGCAGCTCGGATATAGCATATGATCTGGGAACTCCGCTTGATTCGGAATGGGCACCGCATCTTGTAATGAATGACGGAAATGATTATGATTTCTATTATGTGCCGATAAGTACCTATTCCGACAATTCAAAACAGCCGATCTATAATCTCGGCTACTGGAGCGGGTTTTCCAAGCTGACGCTGTCGTCAAGCAAAAGTATGAAGTACACTCTGCCACTCGTTTCATCTGACGGTCAGGTGTACGGCGTTATCGGCATAGGACTAATGGAAAAGACGGTCCTGAAAAACATCCCCGCAAACGACTTCTTCAGCACTTCCGCCTGCTATATGATAGGACTGGACGCTGAGGGCGACGGCATATATGCACCGATAATCCATTCGGGAGCCATATACAGCAGGCTTGTCACAGATCAGACCGTTTTTGATGAGAACATGGAATCGGAATACAATGTATACAGATTCCGCATTGACGAAAACAGCAACAGTCTTGGCTCGATCGACAAACTGAAGCTCTACAATTCCGGCTCGCCTTATATCAGCCAGCACTGGGCGCTCATTTCGGCGGCAAGCCCGTCAAGCGTAATGAGCATATACACTTTCCTTATCAACGTTTTCATCGTGTCGATACTCATTACGATAGTCTGCTGCGTTCTGTTCTCGGTTTATATGGGCAGACGTATAAGCAAGCCTGTTACGAAGATGATAACGACACTTAATGATGCCCGTGATGATATGGGTTCCGTTGTATCATTCGGAAAATCGGGAATACTTGAGATAGACAGGCTCGCATCATCCATCGTTCAGCTCCAGATCAATGCAAATGAATATGCGTCACGAATATCAAAAATAATCACGCTGACAGACAGCAGGATAGGCATATTCATGTTCCGCATGAGCAGCCGCACTGTCTTTGTGAGCGAAAGCTTTACAAGGCTTATGGATTTTGAGTAATTTCTGAGGAAGAATTCCATAAGCAGCTGAAAAAGATAGATAAAGAACAGAAAATATCCAACTTTGAGTTCAACGCTGACTCTGCTGCAGATACTCTGAGATCAGGAAAGACCTTTGAGATAAAGAGTGAAAAAAACGGCGAAGATGTCTGGTACAAATTCACAGTATCCGTTCTGAATACGGATATTATCGGACTGGTTCAGGATATAACGGAAAATGTCACCGAGAAAAAGAGAATAGCAAAGTACAAGGACGACGAATACACGGACAAGCTGATAAAAGCAAACAAGGCTCTGCGGGATGCATATTACAGTGCCCGCCGTGCCGACAATGCAAAAACGGATTTTCTTTCAAGAATGAGCCACGACATCAGAACGCCTATGAATGCGATCATCGGCATGACAGTCATTGCGAACACACATATCGACGACAAGGAAAAGGTCGCAGACTGTCTCAGCAAGATCTCCTTTTCGGGAAATTATCTGCTTTCGCTTATCAATGATGTCCTTGACATGAGCAAGATAGAATCGGGCAAATTCAAGCTTACCGATGACAATGTAAACCTCAGCTCCATGCTTGACAGCCTAATGGAATTAATAAAGCCCTCCGCCAAGGAAAAACAGCACACCATCATTCTGAATAAGCATGATATCATTCACGAAAACGTCATAGGAGACAGCCTGAGAATGCAGCAGATGTTCATGAATATCGTCAGCAACTCGATAAAATATACCAACAACGGCGGTCAGATCTCCATAGACGTTACCGAAAAGCCGGTAGGCAACAAAAATATCGGCTGCTATGAATTTGTATTCAAGGATAACGGCATAGGAATGTCAGAGGAATTCCTGAAAAATATCTTTGAGCCGTTTGAACGTGCGGAGGATGAGCGAGTAAGCCAGCAGCAGGGCACAGGACTCGGAATGGCTATCACCTACAATCTCGTTAAGATGATGAACGGCGATATCCACGTAAAGAGCAAGGAAGGCGAAGGCACTGAATTTGATGTCACACTCTTCCTGAAATTCGGAAACAGCAGCTCTTATTTACAGCCTGCATCGGCAGACGGCGGCATCAGCGAGCTTCAGAATTCAGATTTCAGCGGTGAAAGGATACTTCTCGTCGATGATAATGAGCTTAACTGCGAGATAGCCGAGGAGCTTCTCGAAATGACGGGAATAATCGTAGAAACAGCCGCTGACGGTCAGGACGCTCTCACAAAATTCACGGCTTCCGAACCGGGATATTACGATCTTATATTCATGGATATCCAGATGCCTGTAATGAACGGTTATGCCGCAGCATCTGCCATACGCGCACTT